>NZ_KV917368.1:2499573-2799573 GCF_002019605.1 Alkalihalobacterium alkalinitrilicum
CGATCATTTCAAGACCAACCAACTTTCTCGTTGTTCCCTCTTCTTTTTGTTTCTTAAGCGCGGCCTTGCCGATAAAATCAGCTTCTTTATCCACTTTGACCGCGAAACCAAGTCCTGCTTCAAGAGGTGATATATCACGAGTAAGCTCTTGTCCGTAAAGAGGTAATTTGGCTTCGAAACGTAAAGTATCCCTTGCGCCTAACCCACATGGAACGACTTCACCGTTCTTCCCCTCTTTTAGAATTGCTGCCCAAAGCTTTGCTGCATCTTTTTCATCACAATAAATTTCAAAGCCATCTTCACCTGTATATCCTGAACGAGATACAAGCGATGGAACTCCAGCTACGATTACTTTGTCTTTAAATCGGAAAAAGCCAATCGTCGATAAGTCCTCTTCTGTCAATCGCTGGAGAACTGCTTCTGATAATGGACCTTGAATAGCAAGTTGGGCTACATGGTCAGATACATTCACTAACTCAACCCCATCAATGATATGACTCTCAAGCCAACTTGCATCTTTTTCTGTATTCGCTGCATTCACAACGAGAAGGTAGTCTTGATCACTACGTTTATATACGAGTAAATCATCTACAGTTCCACCATTTTCATAACACATCAAAGTATATCTCGCTTGACCATCCTCCATATTCGCAAGATCATTCGTCATGACATGTTGAAGAAACGCTAATGCCTTTTCACCCTTTACTTCAATCTCACCCATATGGGATACATCAAAAAGGCCTGATTTTGAACGGACTGCTTCATGCTCTTCTTTAATGCTAGAAAATTGAACAGGTAAGTCCCATCCACCAAAATCAATTGTTTTAGCCCCAAGCTCTTTATACATATCAAACAAAGGTGTTCTTTTTAAAGTCGACATGCAAATCCTCCTTAAATGTTAAAAATACATGTAACCATTAGTAAATCTAAACTAGTTCATCTAACTTAACTACTAAGAGACCGCTTATTACTATAATTGCTACTCACTTAATCTAGACTGGACCACAAGATTTATACTTTCTCATTAGAAAAATACTATGATCGCCAACAATAGCAACAATCGATATCCTCTCTTATACTAACTAAACGATGTTAAAAAAGTGTAAAAAAAGACAGAGAAGTACATACTAAATCTATGTACTTCTCTGTCCTGATACCAGAAAGTTTCTTCCTTACTTTTGAATGCAAGGAATGTCATCGTAGGTGGTTCCTAGACTAGTAATATGGAACGCTCTCCAGAGTTGCGTCGAGCAAGAGTCTGTTTGCCTGAGAGATTCACTTTCGTTTGCTCCTTCGGCGTCGTCATATTGTCCTAAACACGAACAATATACGAGCTCTCCCCTTGCTTTCATTCGCGATTATGAAGTTTTTCATAAAAAAACTTATGTTTTAAACATAATATTATATTAATATCCTATCAATTGCTGAGTAGAAAGGCAATATAAAATTTTCAGGAAAGGATGAAATTTCTTGAATATAGACGTTTTATTTCAGACATCTTGGAAAGAAGAATTTTGCAAAAGGTTAGATGAGGACGGTCCCTGGGCCAATTGGGAGTTATTTCAATTAGCTTATGAAGCAGAACAGCATCTTTCCATTCCTGAGTTTCATGGGCTGCAAGCTCCTAAACATTTGCCACACTTAGAACCGTACCCTCATCAAATTGAAGTGGCTAAAACTGTAATAGAAAAGATGAACGGAAAAGCGATTTTAGCTGATGAAGTGGGTTTAGGTAAAACAATCGAAGCTGGACTTATTTTAAAAGAATATATGATTCGTGGATTAGCAAAAAAAGTGTTAATTCTAGTTCCTGCATCGCTTGTTTCTCAATGGGCTTATGAGCTTAATCAAAAATTTCATATTCCAGCTGTGGCCCAAAAGAAAGCTTATGTATGGGATCAATGTGATGTTGTTGTTGCCTCCATTGATACAGCAAAGCGTAACCCACACTTTGAACTTGTTATGAAGCAAGATTACGACCTCATCATTATTGATGAAGCACATAAATTAAAAAATCCCAAAACAAAAAATTATGAGTTTGTTAAAAACTTAAAGAAAAAGTTTTGCTTACTACTTACAGCTACACCTGTACAAAATCGACTTGATGAGATCTTTAATCTCGTCTCTCTATTAAAACCTGGCCATTTAGGGGACCTCTCTACCTTTGAAAAAAACTACCGATCGAATAAACGAGCTCCTAAAAATGACGAGCAACTACGTGAACTCATTAATAAAGTCATGGTTAGGAATCGGCGGGAAGAAACAGGTATCGAATGGACAAAACGAATTGTTCGAACGATTCCAATTACATTTAGTAAAGAAGAAAGAGCACTATATGATGCCATTTCTTCTTTAAAACACGATCCTAATGTTCTTACTAGCAGTTTCACAATGCTTACGTTGCAACGTGAAATTTGTTCCAGCCGTGAAGCTGCCTTCATGACATTAAAAAACATGATTGAGAAGGCAAAAGAAGAAGGACGTACCTTAAATAATGCGGATCGTTTTATTAAAATGATTGAGAATATAAAACAAAACTCTAAGGCTGAAAAAGCGCTTGAAATAATTCAAGGAATAAATGATAAAGTCATTATCTTCACTGAATATAGAGCAACTCAACTTTATTTACAGTGGTTTTTAAAGCAGCACGGTATATCTTCAGTCCCATTTCGTGGTGGGTTTAAACGCGGTAAAAAGGATTGGATGCGACAACTTTTTCAAAACCATGCTCAAGTTCTCATTGCAACTGAAGCTGGAGGCGAAGGGATCAACCTTCAATTTTGTAGCCACATTATAAACTATGACCTACCATGGAATCCAATGCGGATCGAACAACGAATTGGTCGGATTCACCGGTTAGGTCAGAAAAACGACGTTCATATTTATAATTTTGCTGTTGAAGATACGGTTGAGCAGCATATTCTTAAACTGCTCTATGAAAAAATTAATTTATTCGAACGAGTTGTCGGAGAGCTAGACGACATACTAACTCAATTAGAGCTTCCTTCACTCGAAGAACATGTATCTGAAATTCTGCTGCATTCAGATTCAGAAGGAGAAATTCGAGTGAAAATGGATCATTTATCAGCCGTTATTAATGATATTACTCCAAATGTGGAAGACGAGGAGGGACCTGATACTCATGCAACAGCAACACATTCATAATTATTTAGAACGGTATTTCACTGCCAATCAAAGTCCCATACTAAATAGTGGTGATGGCTACTTGCAAGTCCAGCTTTCGATTGAACTAGACAAAGCATTAATGAATCGACCATTTTATTGGCACTACCTCGAAAAAACAGGTGGAACACCGCAGCCGATGCAGATGAACATAATTACAGACCACATGATTGCACCAGAAGATTTAAAAGGGGAACAAATTCATTTTGGTTCACCAAGACTACATCAAATTTTTCAATCGACAAAAGAACTTGGTGGATTTATACGTATGTACGAAAATATCCAAAACGTGACGCATGGTTCTGTCCCTCTTCAACCATGGCTTTGTACCAATATAAAAATTTCATTTCAGTGTGACCGTAAAAAGGATGTAATTTTATCACTTGGTTTAAACTTAATTCATGGACAAATCGTTGAAAACTTTTTTGACAGACTAAAAGAAAAAGTGTTAACACCGAAAATTCCTGACTATTGTTTTACATTATCTCCGCTCATTACACCGAAAAGCGGTCTGCTACGTATTGAACGTACGGTTGAAAATTTTATTAATGAACAAGATAAAGTTTGGGCAATAGAAGCGAGAAAACGCTGGGATGAGGATTTACAACTATTAAATCGTTTTTATGAAGAAGTAGAGGAAAAACCTGAAAGTTACGAAACAGAAAAAGAAGCACTAAGAAGCCAATATGAACCTAGAATTCACGTGCAAATCATAAACGGTGGTATGTTTTATCTAAGACAACAATTTTTTTCGTAAAAGGTAAAAAAGGGTGTCCCAAAAGCTTAGCTTATGGTGACACCCTCGTCTATTTTTAATAAAAATACAAAATAAAAAAATCGCTCTTCTTATTATAATACTAATGTCCTAACCACAATAGGCATGAATCCTCCCTTACCTGCTCCCCCATGAAGATAGAGTAATCATTAAGAAGAACGCTGTATCGCCAACTTCTGCTTACGTTGTTATAACGAAGCAGTACGCCTACTTATTTAACACTATTGAACCTCGAAATTCCTTTCACTACTAAAGTTTGTTATGTTTTTTGTAAAAGGGATTTATGCATTTGCTTCAATTTATAAAGTTTTCAAAACGAACTTTCCTTTTAAATCATACTATAATTTATCTTTATTTTAAGGAGATGAGATATGTGAAAATAAATCATTCTTTTGTTCAACAAACCCCCGTTGCAGTAGTGCATACTCCCAATTCGATTCTTAACAATGATGAAGTTCCTTTTCGTTGTCTTGCCATGCCAAACAACAGAAGCCGTTATAGTACTTGTACAGATGTGGCATGGGTAAATAACGATCGCTTTTTAGCTACCTTAAATTACGCTGCTGAAACTTTCCATTTGTATGAATTTAATAGAAAAGATCATTCCTTTACACTTAAACAAACGTTAAATAACAAGAATGGTATGGAATTACATGAACCAGATAAATTATCATTTTCTTCAAATGGACGATACCTTGCCATTACTAATAACAAACTCGGAAAATCATCAGTTAATCTTTACAAGGTAGATCGTAAGACTCATTTGATTAACCCTATCCCTTTTCATGTAATAAAATCAAATGGCCCAGATGTTCGCTTTCATGGGGTTTGCTTCTCACCAAATTCCAAATATATGGTTAGTACTACGATAGATGCTTCAAGACAAATTTTTATTCATAAACTTCATCAAAAAAATGGCTCTATAAAACCTACACTATCACAAGTTTTGGAAAACCACCACAATTCCCCATTAAAACCTAAATCAATTGATTTTTCTAGGGATGGTTCACTTATGATGGTTTGCTACAGTGGCTCTCCAGGTAAACGAGCTAAAGATAGTAACGGTGCGTTTGCCATTTATTCTTTTGATAATGACAAGGGTACCGTCCATTCTAATCCCCTATATGAGCTAAATGATAGAGCAGAAATTGCATTTACAGACGATGTTTCCTTTTCCAAAGATGAGGAATGTTCATTTATCGTACTACCATCTCAGTTACACGATTCTCTTGTGTTCTATCCATTCGATAAAATGAACAATAGAGTAAACACAAAATATTATACCCTTACTAACCCTATAGCTCAACTAAGTTTTCCACATGGTCTTGCTCTTTCCTCTGACAATAAGTATCTTGCAGTTTCTAATTATGGAGATGATAAAGTTACTGTGTACCACTTGAACCCTAAATCCTAGTTATCGGACACAAGCACTTCTAAAATGCTCCTGATCTTCCACGCCTACTCTAGTGAGGGTATTTTTTATTATAACTAAAAAAGATACGCCATCATCAAAAAGACGTACCACATTTAAAGAAAGAAGGAAGCCTTCACGTGTTGTGTTTAAATATTCTCCTACACCAATTTTCCTCCAATAGAAAAAAGGGTGACCCATCGGTCGCTAAATACGACCTTTTGAGTCACCCACTTTTCCAGTAAAAAAGTAACTTAATGAGCTACTGGTGCACCTGAGAATAATGTCATTACTCCAAACCAGCCGAATACAGCTAAAGAAATTCCAGCAAATCCTACAGCAAAGAAATTCTTGTTGCGCACTTCACGGATTAGTCCCCATGCACAGAAAATAGCAACTAAAATCATATTAATTGCAATAAACACGATGCCTTCCCCTCCTTATGTATAACTCAATTACTAAATGGCATTTTCACATATATTATAATTACTTACGAGGGATGTTTCATTAAAAACATGAAAATGTCACAGAATATCCCTCTATAGCTTGGCTCATTCTACCCCATTTTACTCTTTTTTTTTTCAAATGTCGAGGTTTGACTAAAATGATTTATAAAAATTTCACAGCAATTTTATAAGCAACTGCATACCCTTCTACTAGGAGTTTAGCCTGTTGATCTACAAAGAAAACCTTTTCTTCCGTATTATATGCGATTAAATCCTCTTCAATTTGTAGTTTGGCCATATTTATTTGTATGTCTTCCCCTCCAACAATCATAAAAGGTTGTACGAGATCACGATACAAGTAATAATATTTACCTTTCCAACCATAGTCAGAAAATATCCCCTCTACAGTAGCACTTTCAAAAAACACCACCTCATGAACATCTTGAACTACGTTATATTGAGCTAAATCTTTCATTAATCCTTCAATAGAAGACTTTTCAGTATATACAAAAGTGCAATCTGTTTCATCTATAGGTTCGTATTTGTAAATATGATAATAGCAGTCCTCTAACTTCTTCGTCTCCAGGTTTAGATCACTTTTTATTTCTACAGCAAATCCATTTTTCAACAGTAGCACTCCATTCTTTGAACAACAATTATATTCAGTGTAGAATAGGATTATATAAACTGCAATGGAGGAGATTAAATGAATTGGAAACAAATCCCACTAGGGCCGCTTCAAACAAATTGTTACTTGCTTATAAATGATCAGAAAGAGGCTGTTATATTTGACCCAGGTGGAAATGGACCTGAGTTGAATGCCTATTTAAAAAAGGAAGGGATTGAACCATTAGCCATCCTTCTTACACATGCCCACTTTGATCATATCGGTGCAGTAGACGATGTCAGGAACGAATGGGGGATTGATGTGTACCTACATACGAATGAAAGTGCTTGGCTTGGCGATGCCACCAAAAATGGTTCAGCTGCTTTTTTAGGTAATCAAGTAATAATGTTAAAAGACGCAGATCACCTCATCCAAGAAGAGGGAACACTCTCCATCGGGCCATTTAATTTTTCTGTATATGAAACTCCTGGTCACTCTCCTGGAAGTGTTTCATTTTATTTTGAACCACTTGAAATTGTTTTTTCAGGAGACGCCCTTTTTGCAGGAAGTATCGGTCGAACAGATTTACGTGAAGGTAACCACCAACAACTATTAGATAGTATTCATGATAAACTGTTAGAGCTACCAGAAAATACAATTGTAGCCTCAGGACATGGCACAACAACTACAATTGGTCAAGAAATGGACTCAAATCCCTTTTTAAGTGGATTTTAATCGAAAAAATATTTAATAAAACCAAAAAAATTGACCTCCTATTTTGGAGGTCACAAGGGGAGTAAATCGTATTGATAAATGAACTATGAGGGGGAGGGGGACTCCCAAAATCATTGTATTCACCAATGTATTAAAAGTATATAATACACTTTACACTATGTCAACGGTATTAACAATAATTTCTTCCTCTAAATAGTGATGTTAAAATATTACAACTAAGGAGTTTATTATGACTCACCCAATCATTTCATACATACGTAATCAATCAAACAAAAAAATTGACTATGCTGAATATATGGAAAAAGTTCTTTACGATCCTCATTATGGCTATTATATGAAAGAGAAACATAAAATTGGCAAAACGGGAGATTTTTTTACTACAAGTAATGTACACCCTATCTTTGCAAAAGTATTTTGCTCTATTTTTCATGAAGTGATCTTGAAAAACAATTTACCTTTTGTCGTTTGTGAAATTGGTGGTGGTACAGGAAGGTTTTCATTTGAATTATTAAAAGAGTGGCAAAACAAATTCCCTGATTCTTTTAATAAACTTACGTATTATATCATAGAAGGAAGTCCTTATCACATCGCACTGCAAAAAGAAAAGTTAGGGAATTTCACGAACATTTTTTATTGTTCATCTATTGAAGAGATGAACCTCCATCCCTTTGAAGGGATTCTTTTTTCTAATGAACTTATTGATGCATTTCCTGTTCATGTAATTGAGAAACACGCAGGCAGTTTATACGAAGTTTTCGTAGCTCTTAACGGCGACGAAACTTTAACGGAAGTGAAGGAACCGCTTCAAAACAATGAAATTAGGGAATGGTTACACACATACGGGCCATCACTTAAAAATAACCAACGAATTGAAGTCCCTTTAGCGATGAATCAATGGATAAAACAAATCAGCCACTTTGTTAATAGAGGAGCGGTTTTTACAATTGATTATGGATATTGGAACGAGGAATGGGAACAACCCGAACACCGAGAAGGCAGCTTACGTGGATACTATCAACATCAGATGATTCATAATCCTTTATTACACCCTAGTGAAATGGATTTAACAACCCATATCCATCTTGATCCTTTTATCCAAATCAGTAAAGATAATGGATTGAACACCCAACTCGTGACAACTCAAGATCGATTTTTAATCCTAGCTGGAATCCTCCAATATTTACAAGAAAACTATGACACCAATCCATTCTCTGAGATTAGTAAGCAAAACCGTGCCATCCGTTCTCTCATTACAGATGGTATAAGTAAGAGTTTTCATGTAATTTTCCAAACAAAATCTTTACTAGAGACGGAAGCCTTATCTTTTATTATAGCTGAAAAAGAGGCTGACTTATAATCGTCAGCCTCTTCAGTATGTAAACTCAATTTACATATTAGTGGTTTCCAAAACCTGGTACAAGTAGGAAATGCGAGTACCACGTAAAACCTACAAAGAAAACAGTTAAGTATGCACCAAAAAGATAAATGTACACTCGCTCAGATAAATTTAAATAGCTAAGTGCAACAAAAGCTCCTGTTTGTGCAAAAAATAATAAAGCCATGTTATACATATCTCCAACGAAGAAAAGTACTGCAAAAATTCCTGTCCAGAAGCCTAAAACACGAAACATACGATCCATTCCTGTCCCCTCCTTCTCTATGTCTTAATCCATTGATCAACAATAGCACATGTCTATGCTAATCATATCATAAATAAAAACAGTACACTACAATTATATATGACAAATAAATTGATTGTAAATGGCTTTTCGATGTCTATATCGTGTCATTGTATAAATATTTATAAAATGATCGTTGTATATGAACAAGCGATACAATCACGGTCTTTCATTGATTGCTCCTCTTTCAAGATAACTTGCCCGAAAAAGTACTCAAATATACCAAGAAGGAGCGAGTAATGCATAGAACATAATACAACTGAATGATTTTGGATTACTTCTTTAAACGTACAATTAAAAATTTTAAAGCTCACTTGCCGCTCTTCTTTATTATATGAGATTTCTGGATTGAGTCCTTGATTAGTAGCAATATTTTCTATATATTTAACTTTTTCTTCATCTTGCAAATCTTCTAAATTGCGATTAAGACGGAGTAAAAAAGTCTGAGCAGTTTCTTTACCAAATCTATATCCAATTTTTTTTAATGCTTCTTTTCCTTCTTCACCGAAACTAGCTAATGTCTCCAAACACATATCGGCTAGACGCTGATAATCACGATATGGGAACTGCAGGCTTACAACTTCATCAGATAATCTGTAAAACCGACTCGGACGACCACCTTTTCCTGTTTTCTTAGTCTCAGAAACTACCATATTCACATCTTCTAATTTTGTTAAGTGTAAACGTGCTACATTCGCATGAATATTAAACTGATCTGCAATTTCTTGAACCGTTACATCACCGTGTCGTTTTGTGACAAATTGATATATAGAAAACCGAGTTGGATCGGACAATACACTTGTTATCTTTAAGGTTTGTTGCTCCATGAACGTCACTCCTTATAAATGTCTTGTACCATTATAATACAATTTGTTAAACAAGCAAATGAATTTTCATTTTTTGTAGATTTTTGTCAATAAATATACAATTTTGCATAACATTTCAACCGTCAAATTGACAAACCTAGAAAAAACTGACTCATTAAGTGTAGACTTCCTCATATTACTATAAATAAGCAAAAAAATTCATAGTAGAGGAGCCTGACAATCTATCCTTGAGTCAGCTTCATTTTCACAATTATTTACTTTTCCCGTTTTTTGCGATTTCTTTTTATAATCATAGAAAGGGCTAACGGTATCATACCGAACATTTGATATTGAAGCGGTTGTTTTGATTCTTTCTTTTGTTTCTTCATAGCTAAACGTTCTTCTTTTGGCCGATCAACATAAGTTACAAATTGTTGAGTTACAAATTTAACATAATCATTAAAGGAAGACATTTGACCCCACTCCTGAGCAAGCATTTATATTAGTATTATCAATTGGTCTCGGAATCATTCAAGATCTTCTCAATTTTTTCTACGATTTCTGGAATTGATAAGCTAGTAGTATCCACCTGATAATCAGCATCTTCGTAAAAAGCCTTACGTTGTTTGAATAAATCACTCACCTGATCTATAGATTTATTCTGCAATAATGGCCTTGTCGTATCTCCTTTCGTGCGCACTAGAATTTCATCAATTTCACAATGTAAATAAATAATAATACCTTTCTTCCTCATAATTTTCCGATTTTCTTCTTTAACCACAATTCCTCCACCTGTTGTAACGACCATATCTTCATCTGGTAAATCCTTTAATGCATTTGTTTCGTAAGACCTAAATCCCGTTTCTCCATCTTCACTAAAGATTCTAGGTATACTTTTACCCTGTATAGATTCGATCCACTCATCAGTATCAAGTAATCTGTAGTTAAGCTTTTCCGCTAATACTTTTCCAATAGTCGATTTACCTGCCCCCATAAATCCTGTTAAAAAAATAATTCTTATCCCATGGTTAACTCTATCCATTCTTTCACCCTCATTTGTTCTTTATCTAATAACACTCTAACGACTCTTTGACGATCCGATGTTGTCCTCACTTTAAGTTGTATGTTAAATGTATCATGGCTTTCTTCTAAAATCCAATAAGTAGCCGTTCCATTGTCATAATGAAATTCGCTAGAATAGTTCTGTTCCATCATTCCTATTTCATGAACTAAATCGACAATCGCCATTTGCATTAACGATTCAATTATAAATATCTCCTCTTGTTCAAAGGAAAAATTCTTTTCCGTCATGTACACTTCCACCAGATGAAGAACTGCTAGAGACATGAACAAACAAAGCATTATTGTCGTGGGGAGAATAAAACCTTTCTGGTTACCCACATACTCACCTCCAACAACAAACCATAGAGAACCTGCGTTCATAAATACTTCCATTTGTATCTATTATTGTTACTACTACTCCATTTGGGACAGATTTATATGAAAGGTCAGATACATGTCTTAAAAATACGTCATGTCCATAACCATCTACCCTTCTTCTTATCAATGTTCCAAATCTTTCAATCGTAATAACGGTATCATTTGGTTTTGTAAGGTATAGTGAATTCCCAATGACTCGAATTTCATTTGCTTCCCTAATTTCCATACTGAGTTGGTTATAGAATAATTCGACTTGTAAAATGTGTGGCTGTTCCGTTGGTGGAAAAATAACTGGGACTGCTTTAATGATGAGAGGCAATAAGGATACTACCATGACAAAAAGAGCAAACGCCAATATAACCTCAATTAAAGTGAAACCATTTTCATTTATTTTTTTGCATACCCACATTTTTTATAATCCCGTCCATTCCTCCCTGACCAAGTAAGACAAACTCTTATCTCCCTTTCATTTGATTGACTTACTGACCATAAAAATAACGTATCTTCTTTTCTAAACTCTAAAACAGGCAATTGATTTTCAAATAACCAAAGTTGAAGTCCCTCATAAATAGCATTATTAGCTATACTTTCTTGACGTATTGTTGCTCTTTCTTCATAAATTTTAATTAATGCAGGATATAACGAAGCCATCATAACAGATAAAATAAAAATAGAAATAATTACCTCTAACATTGAGAATCCCTTATCTCTCTTCAATATAAAAGCGCCCCTTTCCGAGAAGAAAAACGAGTGCATAACGTTGGTTATCGATATACATAAATAAAGTACCTGGTTTACTTATGTTGCCATTTGATAAAAATTTAATATCATCAATACCTAAAGACCCACGCTCAAAAGATACAGTTATATTAAATGGTTGCTCATATACAAACTGGTTATTTTGTTTTATTGCATAAAGATTACGGGAGGTATTAATGAAAAATACAGAAGGTGCACCGTTCGAGATTGCCAACTGCTGCGCATAATATAAATCGTTTTCAAGTTGAGAAATAAAACGATTTCTTTCGTAAGCGGAAAAAGGGGCGTAGAGCGATATTAAAGTAATTGATCCAATAATAGAAATAACCATTAAAGCGATGAGTAACTCAGTTAACGTATGGCCATGATTGTTTAACTTCATTCAGCATCGATAACTACTTTTCCATTTCCATCTATCTTCAGTGAAGTTCCGTCAGGACATGAAGTTGTAGTCACATAATCTTTTAAATCAGTGATGTTTTTAGGCTCCTCACCATGTTCTAACAAATATGCTCCTACCTGAGCTTGTAGTAAGTCGATGGTTGCTTCACACCCTTTATCATTGGCAACAGATGTATTTTTCGTCATATTTGGAACAGCTACTAATAACAAAATCGATATTATCATCATAACAATCAACATCTCGATTAATGTATTAGAAAACATATGATAATTATGAGTGAGTTTCTTCCTTATTATATAGAGAAAGTTTTTTTATCCATGCACTTCATTAGTGTGTGGATTTTTTTCTTGTTCGCTAACTGGTCCTGGTAGCTTCGTAATGAACCGACCGTAACCGTCCTTACATTTAATTAAGTTCATCGAGTGGTATCGTTTTAAATTGAGTAAGTCTTCCTCAGTAAACGGATATAATTCGCTTTCCAATTCTTTAAAGTTCTTCTTGTCACATCCGCTTATTAACATGTAACTTGCGTTAGCCGAGCGTAATTCCTCGCGAATATGCTTAATTTGGTTCAAATAGTGGCATGATATGATCGGTTTAATATTAAATTTTGGTAATCGACTAAGTTTATCTGTTAAGAACTTCTCAGTATTTTCAACTTGATACAACTCGTCGATAAACAAGTTTACCTTCGTCATTTTTTCTCGATTATCTTTATACTTTGCCTTTCGTATTTGAAGCGCTAACCATAACTTCGTAATCCAGTACGTTGTATACATATCTTTTTCGTTATCTGTCCCAAACATTGTCTCAGGCATCTTGATGCAAATTAATTGGTTCTTTTGCATTTCCTCAACTAAATCAATGTTACCTTCGGTTGATTTCTTTAACATCCATTCCATATAAGGATTAGCTTTTAACGCATTAAGACGACTGAGTATCCCCTCTATTTTTGCTGCCTTTGTACCTGTAACGTTACCCCCTTTATCAATTTCGTCTAATTCATGTAGATATCCAATATACTCCTCCATATCCTCGTATAGACTTTGTGGTATTTGTTTTATATACTTTGCCCGCTCCTTGGCGTTTTGTAATACGCTGAACACATCTTTTATACTCCCGTTACAAACGAACACTGCCAGCGCTGCACTTTCCATAAACCTGCGCATTCTTGCAGTTAAATCTGTATCATCTGAATTAATAGAATTAACTAACGTTAGTAATTGCGTGGTTTGTTTTTTAGCATTAATATACCTTTCTTTCGGATCTGCACTGTATCTTATTTCGTTATATCCTAAGCCTTCAATCGTTTTAGGGTCGTCGCAGTTAATATTGAGTATCTTTTCATGCGGAAATAATGCCGATACCTCTTCGCTTAATTCGCAATTTCCAATATAATCGAACATAATCACACACTCACCGTTTGCTATTGCATCGTACGACTGGTTTCCAATTAACGTTGATTTACCTGAACGGTTAGGTCCGATCAGAATTAATGAAAGGTATTGATACTCGCGGTCTGTCGATAAATACGCTGGTTGCTTCATACCGCGATAGATCGATTCACCGATGCGCATGAGTCCTTTTCGTAAGTCCTCGGGTACTTGGGTCTCTTGCGTGTGTATTTTCTCGATAAAGTTGTAGCGCTCGAGTAGTTCACGTCCTGGCAACGATAAGAAACTTTGTGCCTCTTGGTCGCCGATCTTGTTTATTTCCGATTTAATACTGTAGTCCGTATAGTTAAACGTTTTTTTAAGTGATTTTGGTGTTAGTCGATTATCTCCAGCTATCGTATCAAAACTAGTGGCGAGCGATTTAGCATTATTGTGCTGTCTTTTCTTATTAACATCACTACCACTCTTATCTTTCTTTGACTCGGACAAAACGACAATTTGAGTATTAAGGATGATTGATGTCGCCTTTTTATGCGTGGATTCGGTAATCTGTTTGCCGCCGTTCATCCTTTCTAGTACAGATGCAAGTACGTTAACATTCTCATCTTGTCTCTTCGATTTATTTTCACCGCCGATCGTCTCACCAATGTTATCGACAATATCGGAAGCAATCGCAATAATCGATTTAATAACGTAACTTAGCCCTAGCTTATTACGTTCGACTGGCTTAAGCTCTTTTACTTTCGCCATGGTATTACGATATAGCGGTCTCCATTGTCCTTGGCTCATCGGCATAAAGTTGTAAAAAATACCGACTCTATCGCCTTCCTCCATAACATCGACGACATTTAGATTAGATGTTAATAAATCGTTATCGCTTCGGTTAGTTGCTAGGCTTAAAGCATCCTCTTTTTCGTAGACTAATTGATACATTGTCAAATTGTCAGAAAACTTCGGCACTTCCCCAACTTCTTCGATTGTAATATTCGTCCATACATCGCTAATCCGTTCTTTTATTATCGATAGATATTGTTTAGGGACGATAAGAAAGAACTGTATCGATTTCTTTTCGATATAAATGAAATAGGATACTTTCGCGTTTCTGCGATAACTAAACTTAGTACCGACTAAAAACTCCTTACCTAGTATCCGCATTATTTTCGCATCATCTTTCTGTATTCTTTCGGTGATATTCTTTTGTAATGATGCGATCGACTTGGCTATCTTATGAGATGAATTATTACGTATCGACTTATTTGGTACAATTTTTAGATAAACATAATCAGGTTTGACGATATTAAAATAGTTCGATAACTTAACAGCTTTCATTAATTCCACCCACTTAATCTATTATTTGGTCAAAATTTCATTTACGCAGATACAAAATCCGAAATTTGAGGAAATAATAGAACGAATAAACCGATCTTAATCGATAGCTCCAGCAAACCTAATAGTAATTGCGAATAAGTTTATGCAACATCCCAAGTGATCTGTGCAACTTTTTGCGCCCCTTTAATAACCCATTTACCGTTATCATTAATAAACGTCATTTTATTATTTGCAAGTTCGTTTTCAATACGGGGGAACTGAACGACTTTTTTATTTTCAATATTAAATCCCTCCAAATAAATATCTTATGGCTACGTAAATTGTAGGCAATAAACCGATATACTTATTTGCTGGCGTATAACCTACTACTCTCAATATAATTAACGTTGCTGTACCAATTAAACAAATGCCATATATCGCTTCTAAGATAACTTCACCCACTCCAGCAATAGCCCCAATTACTATTTCCTTAGTCGTAGCTTTTGCATTTTCTCGAATTGTTTCCTTTGCACCGTTCCATAGAATTTCAGATAACGCTCCTTTTGTTTCGAAAATAGTAGACCATAACGACTCATCCGTTACTTTTCCACTCATTGATGCTAACTCTTCAGCAAGTGGAGTAGGATCTATCCAATCTCCATTTGCTGATCGTAAAGCAAAATGCAGGTGTGGGCCTGTCGATAGCCCTGTCGATCCCGCCTCGCCAATTAATTCACCTGCATTCACTTCATCGCCGACATTAACGTTAACTTCGCTCATGTGTCCGTAAATTGCACGAGTGCCGTCTTCCATTTGAATGGATAAACCCTTTCCGATATTACTCGACCCATCAAATACTTTATCGATTACACCTGATGCGATAGAACGTAATTCGGTACCTTCTGGCATCGCTAAATCGATACCATTGTGTACACGACTATTTCGGACTTCTTCTAATGCGCCAAACTCCGAAGATAATCGAAATTTCATCTCATACACCTACCTAGCCGTTTCTCTAAAGACTTCATCTGCCTGATCGAATAGCCAAGGTAACGCGAGAAGTATCATATAAATTAATACGTAAGCAAAACCGCTCTTCTTCGCTTTATCGAAATCTTCGTTTGCTACCGCCTTAATAATCGTAAATCCCCCTTTGAAAATGATTATCCATTTACCGATCTGCATTAATTTATTGTAGAATGGACGGACTGCTTCATCTATACTCCCACTTGCCGCTAACGTCGGTGTGGCGAAATCCATTCCTCCCGCGACTGTTACGATAATCAACGTTCCCACTACTTTATACGTAATATGGTGTCGCTTGAAATGGCGCTCAATTTTCGTTAGTAAATTATTGTTGCCATCGTTGCGGGCCATAAATTCACTAATCGAATATCTTTGCGTTTTCATTTTGCTTCCCCCTTATAATTTCAATTAAATCATCCTCGAACTTACTATCGCTACAATGGTCAATTAAATAGGCGTAAACACATTCTGCGATAAATAACTCATCGGCATCGTGTTTTTTAAACAATTCGATTAATTTTTTCATATCGCATTCCCCCCATTATTTAAAATTAAATTTACGTACAGGACTCACGCTGTCAGGTGTCCACGTTATAGGTTGAGGGACAGTTTGAGGGTTAACTGGCGTGTGTTCTACTGGTTTCGATATCTCTACGTCTGGTTGTGTTTCTTTCTCTTTAGACTTTAACGCTTTTTCTGCTTTACTACGTTTTATATCTTCACGAATTAATTGTTTTATATACTTCGAGAAACTTCTTCGACTGAAATGTTCTAACATCGCTTTTTCTTCAAAGTTAGCAGCGTTAAACCCTACACTTTTTATAACTTTCATAACTTACCAACCTCCCGATCATTTTAGGCGTTAACCTAATTTAATGTTATTAATGTTATTAACAAAAGTTACATTGTCCATCGAAAAAATATAAAAAGGACTAGATGTTTTTTTCGAGAATTATAAAAGAGAGGTGATGAACGTTGGTAAAATGTAGATTAAGGGTTATCTTAGCTGAAAGGAATATTAAGCATGGGGAAGTATACAAAAAAGCAGGGATAAGCAGTGCTACTTTTAGCTTACTGGTTAATGAAAAGTCACTACCGACTTTACCAGTAGCTTTAAAGATCGCGAGGGTGTTAGATTTACATATCGAGGATATTTGGTACGAAGATGGTAAGGAAGTAAAACATTAATAACGGTATTAACGAAAAAAGACCGCCTTTATATTCGTGAAGGAGGCAGTCATTTCGTGTGACGTTAATAGCGCGACGTTAAATCGTCGTCGCTGGATGCTATTAACGTATGCCAACGGGTTCCATTTTATGCCTGTCTTTTTACGGTAAATTTTTCGTTTTATCTGTTGTTATTTAACGACAAAAACGCCCTCTACCGTAATTAAACGATAAAGGGCTGCCTTCCTTATTTAATTCCTAATGTTGATACAGCATCTTTGCGTTCATACTCATATTGAAACGGTTCACTATCGCCAGGTTCAAGTTTAATCATCCTTAATGAACGTCTTATTAAAACTTCTTCAGTTGCGTTTATTTCCTCTTTTTCAAGCCATTCTTCGTATACGTTTTTATATAGATCTACAAAAAGTTTATCCTCCCCTTCGATTTCTTTGCTGTTATAATAGGCTTCGTCTAGTATTTCTAATAATTCTTTTGTATCGAGATGTAATTTTTCATCTATTACAGTGATATTCGATTGTTTAGTTTCTTCAACAGCTTCGCTATTTATATTAACTTCCATATTATTTGCACAACCTACGATAAAAACAGATAATATCATTGTTAAAGCATATATACCAAATAAATTCCTCATTGTAACTCCCCTTTCCATTTATTACAACTCTATAATACCTATATTTTAAATGTCAATAATTTTTATAGCTTCTGCTTTGGAGGGACGATTTTTATGAACGAGTCACTGGGCACCTGTGAAAATTGTTTAAGAACTGGTAGAGAAAAGAACTTAAAAGTAAGGATGGATAAAAAACTCTGTCCTGATTGTTATGAGGTAAAAAGACGGTACCATATAATGTTGTACTATTATGAGGGTTTGAAAAAGGTACTTCAAGTAATGGATATGAAAGAAGGTCAAGTCATGAAGGTCTTTGATGATGACTATCTTAAAGGAAGACTCGATCGTGAGATGCTAGAGGATCTTTCAAGGGATTATGAGGAGAAAGTTCTGAATAGGGATCCTTATAATGGTTACAGAAAATAGTTTACCTTTTAGAGCTAATCTCGTATGAAAACCCTTTAATCATGTTGTTACATTCCTTTATTACCTTCAGCTCACTATCAGCGATATCTGTCATATGGCATACTTTATTTCGTATATCTGATAATTTTCTAAGCTTTTCTCTTTGAGATCTATTAATATTGGGGATGATATGTGGGTATTTAAAGAGGTAGCTAACTAATTCGTGCAGGCATGCGTCATTAATTGGCCTTTTCTCGTAGAGGATACTTCGCCAGTGAAGACCGTATTTATAAGTTAGTTGAAAATTGATTATAGATTGTAATGTTGTTTCAATTTCGTAAAGCAGCCGATACCCTTCTATCATGTTTTCTGGAACACAACTTTCTTCAAATACAGTCATTAAAAAACCTCCCTTTTATTGTTCTTTATTTAGAATAACTATTTTATTTTATAAGAACAATAAAGGTAAAGTTAAGATTGTGTAAAAAATTAAAGCCCCTTCAAAAAAATTAATAATATTACAAATCAATTACAATCGAGTGAATGTTCAGATAAGTATTGCTATAAGTTCTCACAGCATTTAATATTATTTCTTGGGTATGTATTCAAGGGAGGATTTTTTCATGTTAGAAAAGTTAAGCGACGGTGATTTATTGGAGGCATATAACAAAGCAATTAACTGCAAGTTGTCTAAAGATTTCATTGAACTATTAAAGAAAGAATTATTAAAAAGAGAAATTACATATACTAAATAATTATTTACATTTACTATTATCAATCTTTTCTTGAAGCCATTGTAAGAATTCAATTTCCCTTTCTAATACTTGTCTTTGTAACTCACTTTCAAAATAAGATACTAATTCATTCAATTGCTGTTCAATGGGCAAATTTCTCACTCCTTTACAAAAATATATTGCAAAAGTTAGATAATTTCAACTATTATGTCCTCTCTATTGAGAGGACTTTTTATTTTACTGCTAATTCTACAAATCAACTCTAATACCCTTTTTTCTGTTCCACTTTATAGACTTTTACATAAATTCCCAGCGCTAAAAAGAAAATCCCATTTCTCACCCCGAAGAGTGGGATTTACTATTTTATAGTATCACTACTTTACTCGATCGCCAATTTCCGATATAATTCTACAGTATTTGCAAAAGGCAAACTTATTGAAAGATAAGGACGCAAAGCTACAGGGACTAACGGGAAACCCACGTCAGCCAGCTGCCAATGAAAAAATAAAACTCCGTAAGAAAAGCACCCAGATATTTTCATTCGGCACAAATTTTCTTAAAGGAGTGTAAAAAACAATAATGGAACTAATTGAACCCGAACTAAAAGTAGCATTAGAAAAACTGGACTCTTTAATTGTGACTCTGCCCGATAAGAGAGATTCTGTATTTCATTTCAAAAATTTTATTATTAGCTTTTTACGTACTAATACTAATAATGTAACATTGCCCGTTTCTGAAGTAATGGCATTTTTAAAAAATAAAAAACCAACCGTTTTCTCTATCTTAAGAAATGAATACAGTCATAATTTAGTTATTAATGTTGTTACTCATGTCGATTTAGAATATAAAGTTGCTTCTAAAAGGCTTTACGATCTAAAACTAAAACTAGGTATTATAAACAGATAACCAAGAATTTAAGCCCACTCCGAAGAGTGGGCTATTTTAAGTTTAATACATAGAACAAAACCGAGTTACATATACTGATATAGAAGGCTTAATTGGCCTCGTTAAGCCTCTTGGGAATAACACCCCACTTCTTATTTCTAGTCGAGGGGCCACTAAAATATCCATCTGAAAAGTCCACCACAAGGTTGGGCTTCTTTTTGTTATTAAAACATATGTCCCCAAGTTAGTGGACCAACAATACCATCCACAGTTAGACCATGAAGACGTTGATAATTTCTTACGGCACTTGCTGAATTAGCACCATAAATACCATCAGTTGTAGCACCTACCACACGTTGTACTGCGGTCACATCATTTCCACGTAGCATTGGAGATAGATTTCTTAATAATCTACGGTATTTTGGTAATACTGCATCTAAAGCGTTTCTTGTTTGATTACCAACCAGACCGTCAACTAAGATATTTTGTCGAGCTTGGAACGCTTTTACTGCGTCTTCTGTTTCTTTACCAAAATGTCCGTCAGCTCCGAAACGTGGTAATCGTTCACCAGCCGCAAGCAATTTATTTTGTAAACTCCTCACCGTTTCTTCTCGGTCTCCGTTCTTAATTAATGGATTTGGTGAAGGTGCTTTTATTACTATTCCAGCAATTTTAGTATCTGTAACTTCTTTCTCAGTGCGCCCCTCTAACCGTTTTCGAAACTCACCCATATTTATTCCTGGGCACGCTGTGGATTGATTAGGAAACTCTCGATGCCCTAAAACATTAGATAACCCTATATTAAATCGTTCCATCGCTAAGCGTACACGTTCTATTAATACTGGTAATTGCTTCTCGTTAGGTGCTCCTTTACCGACGTAACAAATATTATATGTTCGTGTATTGTGACCACCAACTCCATTTGTAATAACTACAGGGTCATAGCATATTTGTAGTGTTCCATCCTTTAGTATGATTTCAGAATAACCACCGTGACTCCATCCTCTTTTAGTTCTCCATGTTCTTTCAAAAGAAAAAGCGTCCCCTTGATCTGTAAAAGAATAATGGACGCCAATACGATTAATTTGATCAATACGTCTACGACTTCCGCCATCCATTAACTTACCTCGTAAATCTTGTACTTTGCTCATTACTTACCCTCTCCTTTCACTTTTCCGTCAACATACGCTTCACCGAGAATATATGAAATAGCCACACCAGCAACAGTGAGAACCGCATCTGTCGGAATTTCTAACCCTAACCCTTGATTAACAATGACCAATAACCCTGTAACCACAGCCATTAGAAACTTTCTAGACGTGAATTTTTTCATAACTATTTACCTCCAATTTTATTTTTGATATCTCTTAACTCACCGATCACAATGTCGTATTTGTCGGAAAACTTATCTAATATGTCGTGGAGTCGATTTTCTCGCTCAGCATTTCTTTTCATGACATACAAAAGGAGCCATACAAATAAAATTGCAAATGGCCCCTGTGTTAAAAAGTATTTAATTACATCCATTTCACCCACATCCCCACCTCTTTCAAGCAAAATAGAGCCTACAATTAATCTGCAGACTCTCTTTCATTAAAAAGTAACTTACCATCTTTGGTCCAATATTGTGTTATATGCCTAATTGGATCTTCATTTGAATTTCCGTTCCCTTCTGTAACAACAACTTTTATAACTTCCACTATTTGAGCATTAATACAAGCTCCTCTAACCATCGACATCCTCTCCCTAAGACATTTCTTTTAAATACTTTTTGGCCGCAACATCCATTGCAATAAAATAAACAGTAACATCAATAAGTTTTTTTAAATCATTAATATCTTTATCTCCCCACTTTCTTGTATAATGAGCCTCATCGTTTCCAATCCAAGTAGCCCTTTTAGCAATTTCTTTGATATTATTATTGTTTAACTCATTTATACATTGCCCAAGTGGTTTTTTCGAGATTTCCTCTTCTTTTTCACCATCTAAGAAAATCAAATAATCTTTTATAAGGAATTCTAGAGATTTTCTATAACCAATTCCTGATATCAAAGTCAGGCCAGTTTGTTCTGCAAACAATGATTGATTGTAAATTTCAATAAAATTTGATGAAACCTCTAATATTTCTGCATTAAACTCCTTATTTATGGGTATTACTGGAGCATGTTTCTGAAGCTTAAAAGTACCAGATGCTGATTCCCTTAGATAATAGCCAATTATTAAGCTTGAACATTCTCTATTTGTACATTGAAAAGCGAGTTCCATTTTATTACTTTGTGCAGATCCATTGTTAAAAGCACCAGATATAAAAGTTGGGTCCACTTGTTTATGACATAAGCCACATTTGCTTGGAAAACAATCAATGGTTAGGTTATGTCTATTTCCACCAAATGCAGCAATTGTTATGCTTCGACTCACATTATTCACCTCATTTTTAATATAACAACTCCATTCTACAAAAGTTTGTATTAATTTGTAAGTTATTAAGAAACAAATATATCAGTTATTTTTTCCAGACAAAATAAAAAAAGCCCTCACTGTTTAGGCTTTATCCTCATATGTTAAGTTTTCAAACGCCTCACACCAGCGGTCATAATCAAAAGCTTCCATACCACTAAACACCTTTTCTGTATTCTCTAAAATGCGTTTAACATGGGTGATCATTTCTCTTTTGGATTCGGTTTCATCGATGATAAATTCCTCTTCCATTAATTCGTTGTATTCATAACTAAATATTTCTCGATCCTCTATCTCATATTGATTTCCATTCAAAACAGCCTTACCTTTGTCGTCCTTCTTAGCATACTTTTCAAGTAATTCAATTCTAAACTCTTCCACTTCCTTTAGTCGATCCTCAAGGATTTTGATAAACCTTGTTCGCATTCTGGAAGTTTTCCCTGCTAGTTTCTCTTCTGCTAAAAAGTTTGCTAGACTTCTAATATCATTATTTTTTAGTTTCATTTTGCTTCCTCCCCAGATTTAACATCTTGTAACAATTGGCTCCTGCAACTTTGACATATGTTTCGGTCTTCTCCTTGAAAAAATATCTTACTCATCGAACCATTTGTATCACAAAAGTAACAAAATTGATCGATGCTTCGTATGGTTACTCCACCGTCATTAGCGAAGATTTCCACTTTATCCCCTCTAATTTGAGCAATGTCTATAAAGTCTTTTGGGATGACTACTGCACCGTTCCCGTTGATTTCAATAACCTTTCCTAAAAATTGACTAGTTGGCTTATCTTCCATTTTTACAACTCCTTATCCTGCGATTTCTCGAACCCAACCACCTGATTTCCTGAAATACCATCCGACACCAGCAAATCCATTACCGTACCATATGTCACCGTTGCGAGTACCTGAAATGGTACCACTGGAAAACCCTAGTTGGTTCACAATGGCTCTTGTACCTTTAACGGTTAGATCACCCTCGATATCCATTGCACCTGTACGATACATTCTAGCTGCAATGGTTCCACCGACTCTATAAATCATCCCGTAATCGTTATTTTGGTCAGCGTTCCAGTATATTTCCGTAGTATCGGATCTTCCTAGTACTTCATATATTGTTGTTGGTCTGGATCCTCTTCTAATACGTACAAAATCATCAGTGGTTTGTAATACAGCTTGCTTTGTGTAAAGTTCAAATGTGTCATTAGCTGCAAGGAGGTTCATTCTACCGTTAGCCGCAATGTCTAATTTCCCGTTTAAAGCATTTATGAATACGTCATTATCTATGGCTTGAAAGTAACTGTCCTCGTTAAACATTAACCTCTTTGTACCGAGTTGCGCGCTGTCACCAATATAAATATTATCGCCTACGTAAAGGTCGGTAGTGACATTAATATCGGTATTAGATGATATACTACCGCCAATAATCTCCACACCTTGAATAGTCCCTGCTGTAACCGTTCCTAAGTTAGCTGAAATAGCATCTAATGACGTTACACTGATTTGTACCGCTGTTATTGTGTCCGTTTCTATCTGACCACCATTAATAGTAGTTTTACCTGACATTTTCCAACGTGTAGTATCGGCATTAGCTGTATTCCATTTACCTGTTGAAGTTGAGTTAATTTGATTTTCGGCTACTGTACCACTTAACTTAGACGTGTTAAATGTACCGTTAGAGTTGATATTACTTGCCCTATCCCAAGTAACTTTGTTGTTATCAATCGTGTCATTCGCTGTCTTGGGATTGTATCCACTTGAAAATGTGACATTACCGTCAATGTGTATACGATTAGCGGCGATCCTAATACTTTCACTTGTTTGGTTTATTTCAGAAATCACGTTATTCTTTTCAACACGTAGATTAATTGCATCACTGTGCTGAGTAATTGTTGACTCAGCCGTTGAAAGTCTACCAGCTAAATTACTTCCATCACTAGATGAAAATGCCCCTACCTCACTTGCTGTAGTAGGTGTAGCTTTTACCCATGCGCTCCCTGTTGATCTATATAAGATATTAGGCGTTACTGAGGTATTTAACCATAAGCGTCCGTTTAAATGCGCTGGTGCTGAGTTTTGCTTAAATACAGTATTCTCTTTACCAGCCATACCACTGTTATAAGTGGTTGTAGTTACACGCTGTTCTATCATATTTCCATGATTAGTTATAGTAGCCTCAGCAGTAGAAAGGCGTGTACCTAGTCCGTTAATAGAACTGTCTACATCCTCAGGTGCTGGTGTCCAATCAGTTGCTTTGTTTCCTTTTTCGAGTTTTGGTAAAGTATATAAGATCTCGCTATTTTCTGGAGCCCAATCACACCAAAAAAATATTTCTGTTATTCTATCGGTTATCTTGTTTTTATTAGGTTCGAAAGTGAACTGATAACTTTTCCAATCTTCATTTTCTCCTCTTAAATCCGGAATCCCACTAAAAGTAAATCTTTCTGTTTCTCCGTCTGTATATCTTACTTGTACCCTTCCACCTAAATTACGGTCATGTTGAAAGTAAATCGTTTTGAAATTAAATGAAATAGTATGCTTTGATCCCTGGGTTTTAAAAACGATTGTTTCATTACCATTTCTTCTAAATCCGAAATTATTACCCGATCCAGGGTTCGAAACTTTGTTTTTGAAAACCGGTGCGCCTTCATATATTTCTTTTGTATCCTCCCATACACTACCATGTCCTGTTATATCTTTAAATTTAAGTAAATTCCTTCCACCAATTTGTAAGTTATCAAACTCAGTCTTAGTTACCCTTTGAGAGATTTGTCCAGCTTGTACAGTCAATTCACTTTCAGCACTTGAAACTCTAGTAGTTAAAGCAGAAACATTGCTGTTAGTAGTATTCAAGTCTGTTTGATTAGCCTTTGTCCCTAAGTTATTGTCAACTTGTGACTTAGTGTAAACGTCCGTACTATTAGCTTTTAACGTAATACTATCAGCGTTTTGTTGAATACTTGTTTCAGCAGTTGAAAGGCGTGTGGCATGATTACTTATTGAGTTATCTAGTTCACTCATCTTAGTATCATAGGTTGTTTTAGCAACACGTTGACTAATTTCATTAGCGTTAATAACTATTTCTGCTTCTGCATCTGTGACTCTACCTTCCACCGTGTCTAAATCCGACTGTGTAGCTTTTAGGGTAATGTCATTAGAGTTTTGAGTAATGGTAGTCTCAGCATTTGTCATTCTAGTCCCAAGAGCATCTACATCAGTTTGTGAAGCTTTAGTCGCTATCTCATTTGCATTCTGCGTAATATTTGTTTCAGCTGTGCTTACTCGACCTGTGAGAGAGTCGTGATTAACTTGAGATACTTTAGATGCTATTTCGTCTGCATGGACTGATAAGGTACTCTCGGCTGTGGATACTCGACCTTCTAGCGTGTTTACTTCTGTTTTGGTTGCTCGTAGTTGGATTTCATCTGCGTTTTGGTCGATGACGGTTTCCGCTGTTGATAGTCTTGTATTAATAGGCGATATTTGATTGTCTGTGTACCCTTTGGCGTTATTTTCAGCAGTATTAGCTTTATTTTGAGCACCTGTAGGCGTTTCGGCCCCTACCTCACTGGCTGTTGTAGGCGTTGCCTTAACCCATGCCGAGCCTGTTGACCTATATAAGATATTAGGTGTAACAGAAGTGTTTAGCCATAAACGGCCATTAGCATGTGAAGGGGCAGAAGTTTGTTTAAATACTGTGTTTTCTTTACCAGCCATACCACTTTCATAAGTTGTTAATGTAACCCTTTGAGATATATCACTTTCTGTTTGAGTAATTCTTGACTCAGCATTATCAAAACGTGTAACTACCCCGTCTTGATCTGCTTCATATTCTGTTTTGGTGACTCTTGCTTCGATTAAGCCCGCTTGCTGAATTTGTTCACTCTCTAAACTGCTGATATCCGTAGTATGACCGTCAACCGTCTGTGATAGGCTACTTACACTTGTACTAATACCATCCACATCAACTGCTAAACTACTTAGATTATTGCTAACAGTCGTTACGTCACCTTCTAGCGTTTCAAGCGCGCTCTGTTCTGCTTTTAAATCAATTCGCCCCGCTTGTACATTTAACTCTGCTGACAAACTCGACACATCACCGCTGACCGTATCTAAATCGTCCTGACTGGCTTTAAGACTAATCGCCTGAGCATTTGCATTAATGGAGGTTTGCTGTTGATTGACCGTATCATCAAGGTTGCTTAAATCCGTTATCGTAGCATTTAACGTACCCTCTACAGTGTCCAAATCAGTAGATACTGTCGTAATACGTCCATCATGCGCTTGTAACTCGTTAGCATGGTCTGTCACCGCTTGTTGCAAGTTACTAGTTGTAGTCTCTAAATCACTAACGGTAGTATTAATCGCATCCACTCGGCTATCATCCGCTTTTAATTGTAACTGACCGTCAACATACTCTAACCCAGCTTTTTCAGCAATGTCGGCATTAATGCTAGTAATCGTCGTATTAAACGTAGTTTCTGCTACCTTGCTATCAATACTTCCTTCTAATTCAGCAACCTTTGCATCGTAAATATCTTGTGCTACTTTTAAGGCAATTTCAGCATCCACATAGAGCTTGTCTGCTTTTGCCGATATATCCGCTTCAAGTGCTGTCTTAGCTTCATTCACCTTATTCTGTGCGTCCTGTTCTGCCGCTTGAATAGCATTCTGTTCAGCTTCACTAGCTTTTGTATCCGCGTGTTCTTTAGCGTTACCCTCAGCTTGATCTGAGCGTTGATCCGTATATATCGTGCCGTCTTGGTAAACACTCTCATCCTTATCGTCAATTTGTACTTTTGTATAGGTCGTATCTAATAATTTTTGTTCCGACACTTTTTGGGCCACAATTTTTTGCAAGGCTCGGAAATCAGCTTTTAAATCTTCTTCATCATATTCGATGAAATCTCCTAGAATGTATTTCTTTTGCGAAGGATCAGAAATAGAACGTTCCACAGAAATGACTCGTGCTTCCATGTATAGTGCTGGATTGTATGATGTATCCTTGATACGGGTTATGTCGCCTAAACGTACCTTTTCATGTTCATAGCCGAAAATATGTTCAATACTTGCCTGATCGGCTTCATACTGTACAACGGAATTAATACGCTTCTTGAGTTCCGTTTCTCCAAGAGAGCTAAGTCTTTCTTCTGTCATATCTTGATCTTCACTTTGCGGCTCATATATATCCCACATATGTTGCCCTGTTCGGCTCCAACGCTGTCTAGCCTCTTCATCTTCTACAGTTAATACTAAGCGAGTACCGTCTTCACGTTCAGGACCCAAACACAGTAATGCGGAAACAATGTTATCTGCTTGCTCTCTACGCTTTAAACCGATTAGATCCTTTCCTACGGTAACTTCTTTCCCTCTCCACTCACCTTGATGTTTGATCAAGTCTACAAATCTACCAGTTATCCGATTACCTTGTATTTCAACTCGGAAACGTAATTCCAATTCAAAAGTACTAGCAATTTGCTTGAGCGCCTTAAAGGGGTTGCTGTAATTCTCAAACTTAATCGAACGGACACCAGCATATTCGGTTGTCCCTCTTCTCCACTCAGTACCGCTTAATATGAAGTCTGTAGAAGTATTTACCGTAGCCCCTTCTAATGTCGTAGGTTCAATTACTTTTTGCTTCCGTAAATCAAGATAGGAAGCTGTAGTATATACTTCTTTTTGTTCCTTGTCTTTTATTGTTTCATCGATAATAAATTCAAGAAAAAAACCGTCTTCATCGGGTATGATGACACGGTTTCTTGAAGTAATATGTTGACTATTATCATAAAGGGTATGGAAATCAAAATTTTCTTCATTCTTTAAATTAGATACATGGTTGTCATTCCAAAATAGTTTGGCATTCGGCTTGTTTTCAAGAGTATCAACAATTTGGTCAGTTAGATGATTCAAGATGTGAATTTGTGACAATGTTCCTCCTCCTTCCTAAAGGATAACAGAACCTCCCTGTCGAATATTGGAAAACGAAGGGAGGTGAGATTATGTCTAAATTAGATCCTCGTCCTGAATACAATGGCCCTTTGCATTCATGGGATAATTTGAATAGTGTACTTCAAACAAATTTCAATAAACCTGGGAAAAATTTCGCAACAATAGATTTACGCAAGTATTCCATTCCAAAAGATGAAATTATCACAGAAGCCAATAAACAAGGTTACAAGGTTAGTGAGAATGGAGAACATTTTTTAAGATTTGAATAGTTTTCACCTCAGTCACTAATGGCAAGTTAGTGACTGAGACTCAGTCATTTTTCTATATCGGCTTGAATTTGCGAAATTTTTGCTTCGATGTCATTGATTTTTTCTATGTCCTTCCGTAACAAACAGACTTCTGCTTGTAATGCATCTAAGCATTGTCGCAATGAACTTACTTCTTCACTTAGTTTCTGGTTTTTACTCATTTAAAGATCATCTCCCTTTTTATTTAAACCTTTCACGCCATTTTACAGTCGTATCAAACGCTCCTTCTGGAAATGTAAATATATGATTAACTCCCTTATTCAACGAAAAAAAAGAAGCCCCGAAATCTTTTAGATCGAGCCTACTTTCACCATTGATTAAGATGTTATTCGTTTGATGATCTAATGTGATAATGTCACCCTCATGAGCAATATAAGGGATTTCTGCTTCTTCATTAATGCGATAAACTTTTAAATCTTCAAAGATGCTGTTTACTGGATCATAGCTCCCCCAACTTGCTGTATACTTCGCGATGTACAATTGAATTTGCGTCAATTCTTGATTAAAGTCACTCGTATTCAATGTCCGTCTATGAGTCGTATGATGTATTCCTGTCGCAAGATCCACTTCAGCAAAATAAACGCTCCAAGTATTGCCTACTCGCTCAATACGATAGATACCAATATAGTTGGTCCAGTTATCGACATAGACTGCTTCTGTATCGGTAATACGAATACCATTTGTCAGTGTTCCGACTCGTGCGCTAGCTTTCGTTCGATTACCTGAAGGTTTACTGTCATATAAGCCAATTCTAAAAATCTGAGCATTGTTAGCATCTAACCCAACCATTTCTATTCGCCCAACTTGACCGCTACCATTCGGGAAGCGGACAAATGCTTCTGCCCGAAAGTCTTGTAATGGACTTGGCACACTCTTTTTCAACGCTGGTCCATGATAGACATCAGTTCCAGATCCGTAATCTTGAACAACAAACCCTGTCCCATTTGACACCATCGTACCCGATATAGCACGTTCGATGTCGGTTGCCGTTCCTGTCGTCCACCCTGTTGTAGTCGTTAAGGTATCATGCATGACTAACTCTTCTCGATCTTGTGGTTGTATTCCAGCATCTAATTGGCGGCCAATCATCATATATTCATTTTCTTTAGCTACTTGTAGGAATGTAACATCTTCCTTTGCAGTAGCTTCGATAATTGGGTAGGTTTCGGCTGTTCCTTCGTTGAGTAAGGTGATGGCGTCGTTTTGAAAATTTAATTGATATGATTGACCGTACTTGTATGGATCTGGACAAATAAATGTAATAGTCCCTTTCCTAAGGGTGACAAATTCTTCAAAATCCTCTAGTGTATTTTCTACTACAGCATAATAAATTCGGTTTGGCTCATCATCAAATATTAGCGTTACTGGTTCATCGGTTAGAAGCCAACCAGCAAGTTCTTCTTTATACTGAAGAATTTGTTCATCTGTGACACTTACGAAACCAATGGGTACTTGTAAAGGTAAGACATCAGTTTCAGAAGAAGTGATAAGCCCTCCTGGACGATTAGGAATTCTTAGAATGTTTCTCCTAACAGGAGCAAAAGGAGGGCGAGACTTCCCGCTAAGCATATAAATATATGGTTTTCTAATCCCGTTAAACCTAAATGACTTATGCAAATCTCTCCCTCACTCTCTTGTTTCTGCTTTGTATTTCGGTCACATGTTCTTCTACTACTTGCCCGACAACTCGACCATCCATGGTGTTTGTTAAGTTGATTTGAAGTACAATAGGCTCAGCTTCTCTCTCTAAACCTTCACCATTCAGTTGTCTAACCACACGATCGGCTTCACCTGTTCTACTAATACCTGTAGCATAAGCTGGCAACCTATTTAAAGAGTTTAATATTCTCTTAGTCTCATCATTCGTAAAAACCTGTGTCCCTCGAGGTAAATCCACCATACCAAAATCAAGCATGGTCCATCGATTTCCTAACTTAGCTAACTCAGGGCCTTCTTCCCCTACGATTGCAGGTCCACCTGGATGATAATCTGTCCCCTCGGCGTATGCAAAAGGTTGTGAATTATGGCGTGTAAAATTAGGTTTAACAAAGACTGTTTTAGTAATTTCACGAGCTGCTCGTCGCTCTAGATCTGCGATGGTACCTCTGTCAGTAACGTTCACGGTCTTTAAATAGTCACTAATACTTAGAGACCTATCCAGCTTCTGTGCCTCTAAATATGACTCATAAATAGCATCGGTAACACCATCTTGAGCTCCATTGATATTGATAATTTCTCGTTTGGTATTCTCTAGTTGACGAATATTCTCTTGACGACGGGCTATTTCCTCTTGCACTTCCATATTCATTTCACCTTGAGCACCTTTAAGATCTTCCATCTTACGGATGTGTTCTTCTTCCTTCTCAATCGCTTGGTTAATGGCACTGATAGCATTATCTTTTTCAGCATTAACCCCGACTTGCTTGAGCATTTGCTCAACCATCATGTCTCTGATTTCGCCAGCTAGTCCAAGTTCTTTTTCTTTCTGCTCAATAGTTTCCCTAGTTTCATCATTCTTTTTCATTTGCTCAGTTAGTTGGTCACGATATAAAGAAAGTTTATTTTCTTCATTCTTTAACTCTCCAAGCAATAACTGTCTTTCTCTTCCTCGTATTCCTTCTTTTTCGAGCATTTGATTGATTTCTTCAATGCGAGCAATAGACGCTTCTTCATCAAAACCTCTTAATTGCTCTCTATATATTTCTTCTTTTTCTAGACCTTCGTTTAATTGTTCCTGAAGTTCAACAATCTCTTGTTTTAATTGACGTTCGTTACCTTCTGCAATGATCTTTTGCCGTTCTAGCTCTCGAAGTGTCGCGTTTGCTAGTTCCTCATTATATTCACGTAAATAGCCTGTGGTATCGACAATACGATTACCTTGTTCTGATATATGGCCTGCCGCTTCTGGTACTTTTTCAATTAGAGAATTATTAAGTCCGACCATTTTATCTAATTCTTCATTAGATAATCCTGATTTTTTACGTAATTCTTCAAGTTCTGCTTGTAACGCCTCGATCTCACTCTCACTTACCGCCTTATTGATCCTGTCCTGAATATCCATAAAGCGGCCAAATTCTTCAGTGGTAAGATTACTTTGGCGTCGTAAACTTTCATAGGCGCTAGTAGCTTCTTCTAGTGCTGCATGTTGTTCAATTAAAGATTTTGCCGTTTCTAAGTTAACTTCAACTGCTCTTTCCGATCGTTGGTTCAATAGATAAATACCGCCAGCTAAGAGACCAACACCCGCAATCGTAGCAGTAACTGGATTACTTAACATCCCTAATGCAGCAACAAGGCCACCTTTAGCAGCAATGGCACCTGAAACTAAACTCACTATTCGTAAAACACCACCTAATGCTGTGGTTAAATTCCCTAAAACTATTGCAGCTGGACCAACAGCAGCTACCATTAGTCCCCATTTTACGATTTGCTTTTGTGTCTCGTCATCAAGCTCACCAAATTTACGTATTAGTTCAGTCCCTTTTTGTACAATATTGGTAAATGCAGGTATCATGTGTTCAGACAGGGCAATTCCAGCACCTTCGAGAGCCGATCTAAACTCAGTAAGTGCACCTTTTGCGTTATCTGACATAATATCAGCCATTCGCTTTGCAGCACCTTCACTATTTTCCAACTCTTTGGAGTTATCTCTTAATGCTTTAGACCCCTGATCTAACAACACCGCCCAATGCTTTTGAGCTTCGGCACCAAATAGCGTTGATAATGTCGCCGCCCTTGTTTTTTCATCCATACCAGCAGTAGCCGTTTCAATATTTTCAATAATGTCTGGTAAAGGTTTCATAGCACCGTCAGCGTCAAAGAAACTCAGTTTTAGTCTTTTCATTTCCTTTTCCATTGCAGCTGTTGGAGAAGCTAGTCGTGTTAAACTAGTTGCAAATGCTCGTCCACCCATACTGCCTTGTAAACCAGCATCAGCGGCCCCCATCATCGCGGCTGTTGCATCTTCAATTGATATACCTAGTGTATTGGCAACTGGAGCTAAGTAGGTCATTGCCTCGCCAAGTTGATTTACGTCTGTATTTGCATTACTAGCCGCATGAGCAAGAATATCAGCTACTTGGCCCGCCTTACTAGCTTCAATATTGAATGCACTCATAATGTTAGATGTAATATCCGCTGCGCGTCCTAATTCCATATTAGCAGATGCAGCTAAACTTAAAAGTCCTGGCATGCCTTGCATTATTTCTTGAGTTTCCCAACCAGCCATACCAAGAAAACTCATCGCATCTGCAGCTTGAGTCGCACTATAGCGAGTCGTTGATCCTAGTTCCTTTGCTTGGTCGGAAAGGCGTTTCATATCGTTTTCAGAAGCTTGTGTTAGGGCTTGAACTTTACTCATACCTTCTTCAAAATCCATACCTACTTTTAAAGCGGCAGCCCCAGCTCCGAGAATAGGAGTAGTTACTCGCATCGTGTATGATCGGCCGAAGCTAGAAATAGAAGACCCAACAGCTTGCATGGTTCGTCCTGTTTCCTCAGCGCTTCTACTCAACCTTCTCCAAGGATCAACCTGTTCTTTTATTGCATTCGTGACACCTTTAAGTTGATTTTCCGTTCTGTTCATTGCAGCAACAGCGTTATTGTATTGGTTTGATAAGTTTTTAGTTTGTTGGGCGTCTTCGCCTTTAACTCTTTTCGATTCCTCGTAACGTCTGCGAAGTTCAGTAACTTCTCTTTTTTGTACTGATAAACGACGAGTCAATATATCCGATTGTTCACGTAACCCACGTAAACTAGTCGTATACTCTCGACCTTGGGATCTCGCTGCATTCATTTCAGATCGTAATCCTTTAAGGTCGTCTTTAAATCCTTTTAAACCTCTAGTTGACCCTTCATCTTCCCATGAAAGACGTGTACGAAGCGTTCCTACATCTTTTGAGCTCATGTTCTCACCTGCCTTTCCTACCAAACATCACTAAGGTAAACATCAGGCTCGTGTGTTGGCTGATCGTCTGCAAAAAGGGAATCAAAAAAGGCACTATCAAATTGATCTATTTCATTCATAGTCCAACCGACTTGCCCGTTTTTTGGAAACATCATTTTTTTGTATAAAGAAATAAGGGAAGCGAAGGCTTCTTTAGCCGTCACTCCCCCTGATCGTTTCCCTCATTGTTTTCTTTACTTTTTAGTTCACTTTTAGGTGTAATACCCCAAATCGCTTCCAGCATTTTTTCATCAATATATTCTTTACTCGCTCCCTCGTAAACTTGCATAAGAGTAAATTGATTTTTAAAGATAATGTCTACAAGAATTGAAACCATCTCGTCATCTTCGTTCAATTGTTCTTGTGCTGTTATTGGACTTTCCCTTTCTTGTGCTTTTGCCTCTATCTCCAAGTATTTTCGTTTTGCCAACATAGGAACAAATGGAGTTGTAAAAACTTTATTTTCGCCATCAATGTAAAGTTCTATTTTCATAAACTATTACACCTCCGGGACTGTATTCTTATCGACCACTGCATTAAACCAGTTTGCAAAAATACTATCATCAATCGCTTCGTCTCCATTCCACGCTTTTAGCTTTTCCTCACCGTCATGTAGTCTAGGAATGGCTTCACCTGTTAGACTCGGTGTTTGATATGTTGGTGTTTCCTGCTTCGTTTCCATGTTTTGTTCAGCCGGAGCAAATTTTACGCGATAGATCCAAAAGAAGTCATATCCGCCACGTGCGTTTTCTGCTTGTCCTCCTACAGCAATGTACGGTGCATCATCATCGGCATTATCTGATAATAAACCATTAGGATGAATTGTTTTTCCTAAAATATCTGCTTCGACCTGCTTTTCTAAATAGGCTGTATTAAGAGTAACTGCAATTGGCCCCTTTGCTGTGTCAGAAAATAACACTTTATCATCTGCACGTAAATTAGCACGATTGACCGATGGTTGTATATTAAAGGCCATTGCTGGACCAAGTGGCTTTACAGTACCATAAACTGTTTCCTCTTCATTTTCGCTTTCAATTACAGCATAGTGTAAATTCTTAAGACCTTTTAACCCCATATGTTATTCCTCCTAATTTTTCGTTATATAGTGAAAACGTATTATTTTCCTAAATTTTTCCATTTCATCATCATACGTTTCCGACTCAAACATTCGTCCAAAACCCGCTTCTTTCATTAGTCGTTTTACATCTTTGACAAGTTGTAAGTAATTTCCCTCAGAAAATACATCGACTTGAAGGAAATGCTTAGTAAACATTTCCTGATCATCAGCACTTAGCCAAGGGGCTTGGTTGTACTCTAAAAAAACAATATAGGTATCAGCTGTATTGTTATATTGAGCGAATGACACAGGAACTCCTAGGGGACTAAGTATATTTATAATCAAATTATTTAAACTCACATCCCCATCTCCTTTCGAAGTTCATCGACATACGCATCTAAAATGTCATCTTTACTACCTTCATACGCAATTGATGCAAACGGTTTAGGTGGAATAAAACGCCTGGCTCTAACATTATAAAAACCAAATTCATGCATATAGAGATAAAAGCCAGGTACTTGAGCTCCACCTTGAGTACCAACAAATAATTCCCCATTTTTAGGATCTGTTCGAATTAATGACCTTTCAGCGTCGCCCGATCGTCGAACTAATCCATTTGAATATACCTCTTGCTTCATTCGTTCAAGCAGTATATCTCCACCACGGATAAGAGCACGGTTTTTCACACGAGTAGGAACATTTTCGAGCCGCTCAACTTCTGCAATTAATTCATCTAATCCTTCGAAATCAAATTTCATCAACTCACCGCCTTAACAACAACAGTCATAGTCTTATTAAGACCGTCATCGTTTTCAATAGAGACGATGTCATGCTCGACTTCTTTCCAAATAACAATTAAACCTTTAGGCCGCTCTCGGTCATCCAACTTTCGATTATAACGAATTTTAAATTCGCGGTTATGTTGCATGTTGTTTTGAGCAGCTGCGTAGAAGGTGCGACCTTTTAAAGTTTTTAACTCTGCCCAAACTGTTACATATTCAGTCGGTTGCTTAATTGGGAATCCGTCATCGTCGAGGCTACCAGCAGGTCTTTGGAATTTTATTCGTTGCTTAGCCTTCTTTGTGTTCATCCTGCTCACTCGTTAACACTTCAAGAAGCTCCATGACTGTTTTTCTATTTTTATCTTCTTTTTCTAATTCCGCTAACCTTTGCAATTGTTCCTTAGAAAGTCCATCAATTGAACTTCTAATTTTGTCAGCAGATTTACTTAAAATATTTTTAAGATAGTCATCTTCATTTGGAACTTGAGGATTGACCTCTTCACCCAAGAAACCCTTTTTTTGAAGTTCCGCTGCACGTTCCTTACCAGCTTTGTATTCCGTGCCCTCAGCATGTCGGTCTTTCGTAAATTTATCTCTGAACGCTTTTTTAACGATGTAATTACTCATCATCTTCGCCTCCTGTATAATCTCGTAATTGAAGAATGATACCTTCAATTGACTTTTCAATTCGTTCGAGTTCTATTCCAGTCAAGGGGTCATACTCTCTTTTCACATAGAGCATAATTGCTAGATTGTACTGGTCTAATTCTTCTTCTTGCTGCATCTTTTCTTCTTCATTTGCATCTGCATCAACTTGTGGTTCAACCACACCAGCATTCCTTAAAGTTGATTTTGCTGCATTAATAAAAGAAGTGAGGAGATTATTATCCTCACTTCCATCAATTCGCAGAAATGTTTTTAGTGTTTGTAGCTCCATATCGGATCACCTTATACTTCTGGAGTTACTTCAGCAATACGGAATGCAGATTTCAACTTGATTTGGTGGTCCATCCAAGCTGTGATAACAAATTGTTCAATACCTGTTTTAACATCCTTATCACGGTCATACAGAACGTTTAAGTCGTAGTTATAATGTGAGTAATTAAAGTCTCCCACAACAGGGTTAACAGCAGAGTCAGAGAAAATTACTGGCTTACCCAAGATTTGTTCAGGTTGAGCAGTATAAAGTGTTGCATTACCATTAGCTAGTGTTTCAATGATGTCAGAGTAATCCTGGTAGGTCATGACGATTTTTGCATTTTCTCGGTAATCCTCATGTAGATCCGCAATTGCGTTTTTAATTGCTTTATACAAGTTTTCTCCTTCAACTCTCTTTACAGCATTTTGTGTAGAGTAGAAAGACATGTGCTCTTCTCCTGCTTTAGGAGTTGTAGCAAATGCAACTTTCTTCTCTTTTGCCGCTACACCAGATTGAAGAGATCGTTCAACATGAGATACTAAGTTTGTGTGTGTACCATTTAGCACAGTTTCAGAAATCCCAGCAAATACTTTGAATTTGTGGCGACCAAATGACACTATATCCCCAGTAACATTCAACTCTTTCGCTGTTTCTTTATCAGCAATGAAATCATCGTCATCTAAAGCGAAGTTTAACTTTGGAATTTCAAGGTTAGTAATTTGTGTGAATGTAGAAAGTCCGCGTAATTGGTTCTTAACATACGGTTCAACAATGATGTCAGTAGAAACTGTTTTCGGTAAGAACTTACCGCCTCCTGTTTCACCTTCATCACCTAATGCTTGATAAATTTCTGTAGATACTGGTTGCTTATTCATAACAGCACGGATCAATTCAGCTTTCGCTTGGACCTTTTGTTGCGTCGGGTCTTCTGGGTTGTTCTTTTGTTGAAAAGCTTGTTGTTGGGCAAATTTAGCCTTCTGTTCAGCTTCTAAGTTATCATGTTGTTCCTTAATTACGTCAAAACGCATTTTAAGATCATCACGGGATTTTTGAAGAGCCTGAATATCTTCCATACTTGCATTAGGATCAATTGCTTTTGTAGCTAAGTTCTCCTCAGTCTTTTGTAACTGTTGCCCAACTGTTGCCATGTTTTGCTTTAATTCAAATAGAGTTTGGCCACCAAAGAATTGGATTTTCATAGGTAAGTAGAATTGGTTTGTTTTCATTAGTACATTCCTCCTGAAATTGTTTTTAAATGGGCTAAATTTGCCTTTGCTTCTTCAGCAATCTTTTGGCGTTGAGCCATTTCTTCTGCTGAAATTTTAGTACTTTTTTGAGAATTGAATTGACTAGGTACATTCTTGTACTTAGCAAACAATTCTTCATTAACAGATGCGGCCATTTCATTCGCTTCTTGAACAACGTCACAAAGTCCATATTCAAATGCATTATCAGCGGACAACCACGTTTCATCATCAAGCATTTGCTGAAGCTTTTCTTCATCAAGTTTAGCTCCAGCTTTAGAAAGGTAACTTTGGACAGCGGAAACGCCAATACGGTCTAAGTCATCAGCTGCTTTTCTAAGATCTTTTGCATTTCCAACAGCAAATGTCCACGGATTATGGATCATTAACATAGAGTTTTTAGGCATAAAAATAGTGTCACCCGCCATTGCGATGACACTTGCAATCGATGCAGCTAACGCATCAACATGTACATTCACTTTTGCCTTATGTCTTTTTAGCATATTATGAATAGCTACACCTTCAAAGACGCTTCCTCCAGGAGAATTAATATAAAGGTTTATCGTTGATACATCTCCTAAATTGTCTAAATCCTCTTTGAAACTTGAAGCGGTTGTATCAGTATCATCCCATTGATAACGGACAATATCGCCATAAATAAAAATATCCGCAACATTTGATCCATTAGCAGACATCTTCATTTCCCAAAACTTCTTTTGAGCAATAGGTTGAGTTTGTTGATTATCTGACATAAATACGTTATTCGTCATCTGGTTCTTTTTCAATTTCCTTCACCCCCTTTCGTAGAGTTGGATCCATATCTAACGGGTACATATCCCCACTGATCCATAGTTCATCAGCTTGTCCTCCTCGTGGCGCTAAATCTTCCCAACGTCTTACTTCATCACGAGTTAGCCAACCGTCTCTTAAGCCACCATGATAAAAAGCGCTTCTAGCTTTAACGTCACCACGTAGTAAGGCTCCAACGTTTAACTTAAAATAATAACCTTGTTTTCTTTCTTCATCTGTAAGCAGCTTTCGGTTAAATTCCTGTTCATATTGCCTTACAACGGGTATTAATGTCAGTTGGACGAAAGTACGCATGAGCTCTTCATTGCTTGAAAAACTTTGACCCTCGGTATCATTAAGCATTGTCACTGGAAAGTTATATACATTAGCTACACGGGAACGGGTAATACGCTCAGATGTTAAAGTATCAGCAGATACATACTTACGCTCGATTGGGTCAACTTCCACTCCTGGCTCTTGGAATAGGATCCCGCCATTCTCCTGATAAAACCTTTTGAAATCTTCAATAACTGCCTTTCGTTTTTCTGTGTCAATATTCGCCTTATATTTTACAACAAATGAATTTGGGGCACTTTTCATTTCTTTTAAACTAAATTCTCGCACCGCTTGGTCATAATCAATCGTATTCTTTAACACTTTAATAGGATTAATCCCTTTTAAACCACCAGAACCGATAATGTGCTTAACATGAAGAACATCTAAATTATGAAAATAATAAGTTTTCTGATTACCCAAAACTTTAAACCACAATTCTTGCGTTTCTGCTTCAACAATTGGCTCTACATAGGTGGGATCCATCGGTGTTACACGATATACTTGACCTCTAATATCTCTCTCAATCAAGGCATAACCATTTCCATCTTCATTCCTTGATGTTTCCAGCCTTCTCATGAAATCAAATGAAGTCATACTCGGATTGGGCGAATTCATCAATACATCTGCAGCTTGTGTATATACGGTGTCATAATTTTGATAAAGCTTTAATGGAAGTGAGGCCATAATGTTAGACATTCGAGAAACAACACTAAAAATAGTTTCATTGGTTGCTAGTTTTGAATTATCTATACCCCAAAAAGTACGACCAAACCAATTTGTAAAATCAAAAGTAGCACCAGACCATTTCACTGCCGCCATAGCCACTTTATATTTCAACTTTTTATACCATTTCAAATTCTCACCTCCTCATCAAGTCATTCATTGAAATGACTTCCAACTTATCGCCGCCAGTTGAAGAAACTAATCTCTCCATCACTTGTGTATGTGCATTAAGCATTGCGGCAAACCCATCAATTTTACGATAACGATTTGATTTGGACGGCATGTTGTTGTTTTTTCGATCCTTTACCAACTCAACATTATTGATATACCAACGTAATAAAGGATTATTATTGAAAATAACTTTACCATCGATAAATAAATGTTTTAGATCATCCATTGCTGGACCAAGTGTAATAAATCCTTGCCTTACAACTTCAGTTACAAACCCATACTCTTTTAATGCTATATTTAAACGAAAGGCTTTAGCAGGGTCATAGGTAATTAATTCAATGTTATATCGTTCACTTTGTTTCACAAACCACTCATAAACATAATCTTCATTGATATATTCATCTTCAACAATTGTTAAAAGTCCCGCATCTTTCCACTCGTGGTAAGGTATTTTTTCATTACCTTCATTCACTTTTTTTCGAGGTATCCAGGAATGAGACAAAACAAAAACTTCACCTGATTTCAGGAGGGGAAACTCAAGACAAGCACTTGTGAAATCTTCTGAATCAGATAAGTCATAACCCCCGATAGCTGTTTTTCCTTGGAGTAACTTTAGATCTAATTCCTTTTTATTTCGTTTTAACACTTCATAATCAACAAACGGCATTTTACTTGCATGCACAAAAATGTTAAATCGTTTTGTAATAAAGTCGTTTCTCTCTTGAGGTGTTCGTTTAGCTTTATCCCACTCTTCTTTCATATCTTCAAGCTTTATTGAAACACCTAAATTCGGATTCGCTTTAATCCACATCTCGGGTTTATCAAATTCTTCTGGATCATCAAGTTCAGCAAGATAATAAAATGTCCGATCATCGTTAATGATACCGTTAAGCGTGTCAATTCCTTGCTCATAATAATTCACAAGTGGCCCATCTAATTGATAACCAGCTGTACTGATATAAATTAGTAATGGCTGTTCACGGGATCCACGAGAGTTTTTCACGACGTTAATGAGTTTATAGTCTTTGTACTCATGTATTTCATCGAATATCCCGATGTGTGTATTCAAACCGTCAAGTTTTTCAGAATCGGACGCCTGTGGCTCGATTTTAGAGAAAGTTTTATCGTAGTATATCGCATCTCTAAGAGGCCTAAATCTTTTCTTGAGAAGCGGTGAAGCTTTGATCATAGCTTTCGATTCATCAAAAATAAGACGCGCCTGTTTCATGGAGTTAGCCAGGAGTGGAATGTCTGCCCCTCTCTCGCCGTCTTTTGAAACGCCATAGTTCGCTACGCCTGATATTTTAGTTGTCTTTCCATTCTTTCGAGCAACAAAAATAAGGCCCTCTTTAAAGCGCCTTAATCCTGTATCCTTATGAACCCAACCAAATAAACTTCCTAAAACAAAGTGTTGCCATCCTTGTAAGATAAGCTGTTTAAAATTTCCTTTTGAGGGTTTACAATACTTTTCGATGAAACGTATCGGTCGATGACCTGTATCCTCATCAAACACATAAGGAAAATTTTCCCTACCTTGTTTATCTAAATCTTTTAAATGTCGCTTAGCAGCAAGGATATTTTTTTTACTCGCTAATATATTCCCCTTAACCACTTGCTCAGCGTACCAAGTAGTAAGAAGTTTTGAAGAAGGTTCGGCCAGAACATTTATGATACCACTATTAGAAGTCTTCGAAATCGTCTTCTCCGCCATTTTCCCCAACTACTTTCTTTCGCTGAGCAGGAGTTAAACCCATCGACTTCAAAAGGTTATTTAGAGTCTGGACGGTTTTGGCGAGCTCAACTACAAGAGGATTTTTCGTCAAATTGGTTGCCCCAGCCTTATTTGTATACTCATACATAAGGTCTTGCTTATTTATTTCTTTCTTTAACTTCCGATAAAATTTATGCGTTTCTAAATAAAGAGAAATCAGTTCTTCATCTGACTCTTTGTAATTGTCTCCCAAATATTCAATAAGTTTATTTCTTGTAGGTATCCCCACCGTAAAACCTCCTTTCTTTCAAAGATGACCCCCCTTCATGAATTTTTTTCCGCGTTGCTAGCGCTCTAGTGCTATCGCTTACTAGGGACCCTCATCACCAGAATATTTTATAGGGGGGCTATATCATTTCTGGATTTCCTCTCTCTTCGACTACATTTATTCGATGTTTTTTCTTCTTCCTTTGCTTACCTCGATCTGGATGCTCCTTGTTATGACAGGCTGGACAAATACTCTCAAGATTGCTTAAGGTAAGTTCCAGTTCTGGATACTCTTTTCTTGGCTTGATATGGTGAACCGTGTTGGCTATGGTTAGTACCCCTTTTCTCCAGCACGGCAAGCAACGGTGTTGATCTCTCTCTAAAGCTAGTATCCTAATTTTTCTCCAAGGAGTGCTGTGATAAAATTGGTCAGCTTTTTCTGAAGTTTTTACCCCTAATTTTTTATAGACCATTCCCTTACAACTCCGTCTTCAACTTTTGCATCCTTTCTCTAATCTTTAACTGGAGATTAAAACGTTGTACTGCATCCGTGGTCTCATTTAGTTCCACCTGCCATCTGCGTACTCGTGTATCTGTAACATATGATGTATATTTATGGTCACAATGTTCACAGGTAAAGTATGCTTCTCGTCTCCCTTGTCCGTACTTACGCTCTTTAAGGTTGATCTTAGTACCTCGACCACATTCATCGCATCTTACGATTTGGTTTTGCATTGGTATCACCTTCCCCTAAACAATCATGTAACCGACAATCCTGACATCTGGGTTAACTTTTAATCTAAATTCATCATCATAAGCATTCCAGTAGTAACCAACCTTATCTACGATGTTTTCTGTATTAGTGATAGTTTCAATTGCTCCTGAAGGTAGTTGCACCGCTACTACTAACAATCTCAATCCACCTTTACTTTTTGTTTCATCAATAAATCGTTGTTTTAAGGTTTTCATATTACTTCCTCCTAATTGCTCCACCGCGTCTTTCATAACGATCACGGTTCATACCCATTAAGCTTTTAATATCTCTTTCGGTAAGTCGTTCCTTTTTGTTATTTTTCATTTTATCGAGTTTACTTTTTGTATTCTTATCAAGACGATCTTCTATCCTCATATAGACCACCTTTTTTTAGGCATAATAAAAAGCACCCATTGTTTTGGATGCTTAATTTTTTAGTATTTTAGAAATTCAACCTTAGCGCCTTCGTTGAACAGTTGCCCTTCAATATGGTTCATTATAGATATTTGAGAATGTTTCCTTAAAGTGACATTTCCTATAACCTTAGCTTCTAACTCTAGCCTCGCACCAGGTAAAACCTCGATGTTTCCATTTACTGTCCCCTTAACAATTGTATCTACTTCAATAGTTATGTCACTATTTTGTTCCCCGAACAATAACTTCATAATTTACCACGTCCTTATACATTGTTAATTAACAATATAATAGAACTAGTTAATTTTTACCATAAAACTTTGCATTAAAAACTTCTTACCTAATCAAATAACATAGTGAATTCAAAAGACCAATTAATAAATATTACTAAAGTAACGTTATACACAATATTGTCACCATTTTATCCTGTCTTATTTTGTCGAAATTATTATTTAATTTTAAAAACAATGTTAAATTAACTTTTGGCTATAAAAGAATAAGGAGAGAGGACTTAAATGCCATCTAATTTATTAAAGCAAATTGAACTTAAAAGAAACGAAATGATAAACATTGGCATGAAATATGGTCTTTCTTCTATAAAAACTATAAAAAGCAGCCAAGAATTAGACGACCTCTTAAATCTTCTTTATCAAAGCAAACAAATAGTAAATAAAAAGCACCTAACCTAAATTGGCTAAGTGCTTCACTGACATTTCTCTCATACTACTATTATATCTCATTTTGTTAAGAGGTTTTGTAGCATGATTGTAGCATGTTTTGTCGAGTCGGACTGTTCATTACTTCTGCCATACTGTTATATTTTTCTTTTCCTTGGACAAACTTAATTTGTCTGATTTAAATCAAGGAGGAATTCAATATGGTAAATGATATCAAACAGGAAATGGAACGCATTTGGACCGAAACTTGTGGTTCATGGGAAAATTGTACCACGGAAAACATTCAGTCATTCTTAGCACAATGCCAAGAAAAGAGCATTGACCCACAATACTGTATGAATTGGGTAGAGCAACATAGCAATCAAATCCCAAATTGGTCAGCAGTCGAGAAGGTATCTCTTGATTGGGTGAATGACCATACTTCAACTGGTTCTCCCATTAATGGACATGAGCCTCAGTAACAAGGAGAGAAAAACTCTCCTCCTTTTTATGCCTTGAGGTTTATACCTCATTCAGTTCGCTAGGGTCGTACTACGAATTATACTAATCCAAAAAGACTTGCTATTAGACCAAGAAACAACCCAATAGAAACACCACTACCAAAATCTTCCCACCATTCTCTATCTGATTTTGACATTCAATTTACCTCCTTCACAGTTTCGCTCGTTCCTTCGCTACTTTCAACTAATCATCTTTTTATTCCTACAAGATATTCTTCTGATATGTTGATAGCTGTAGCCTAACTCTTTAGCAATTAACCTTAGAGGCATTTTCTTTATATCTCTCATTACAACAACCTTTTGGTCGATATCCTCAGATGATTTAAGTATTTTATCAATCTTATTCCTGGCATCCTTTTTGATTTCAAGGAAAGAATACAACTGGTCAATTCGATCATCGAGTTTATTTAATCGTTCAATGACAACATCTAATGTCATGGGAACTTGTCCCCCAGTTACTCGTTCTTTACTGTAATCAATTGTTAGATTAGCACCTGGAGCGTTATCGTACATTCGTTTCTTAAGTAGCTTTCGTTCTCTCTCCAGTTCCTCAATCCGTACTTCCAATGTTTTAATTTCTTCACACAGTTCACTATATGACTCAGCTAATATCATGTATTCACCTACTCTAAGTGCACTTTCAATGCTTCTTTAGTTGCACCATACTTAAATTTATACTTCAGTAATTCGTCTACACGTTGTTTATACATATCACGTTCTCTTTCTAGATTAGAAACTGTATCCAACATTTTTAATTTTTCTTGCCTTAAAGCATCGACAACTATTTTTAATTTTTCATTTTCAAATTTTAGTGAGTCATCTTGTTTAACTTGATTTACAACTAATTGTTTTTCTGTTTTTTCTGGAGGTGAGTTTGTTATTGTCTTAGTCTTAGAGTTTGGATAAAACTTCCCGATCAAATTCCACTTTTTCTTCAATGCATGTAGTTTATTGTGGTCCATTCCTAATTTATCCCTAATTTGTTTATCAGTCAGATCATCATCTTTATATTTCAGGTAGAGCTCTTTCGTAAGTTCGGTATGTTTCTCAATTGTTGGTTCGACCTTATTTTCTTCACTCATTTCATTTGGCCCCTTCCCTATTAACATATCTCCATATTTCCTTAACGCCTTTCCATAAGAGCAGCTTTGAGTGCAATACCGATCGTTTTTTCTATTAGGGTCCTTACAACTTTCACAGTGATTTACAATGATGTCGCCAATTTTATTTGTAATTGCTTTACGGATTGACTTCTCCAATCAAACCCCTCACCTTCACTTCCACTCTAGGAATTTCACCATACCATTTTCGGACCGTAAGACTTACTACTTGTTTGTCATCATGCCAAATGATACCTGATAAACCGTCTTTAATTCCCTTTACATAATTATCAACGTCTGGTTTAGTTGTAGGCCTTAACATACCCTTGACGGCTAGTTCCTGTTTGTATTTGGGCATCGATTGGGGAATTGCTTTATAGACGTCTACTATTAGCTCTAGTTCACCTTCTAGAAGTTTACTAGGTTTATTGTTAGCAGCTACTAAACGGACATATTGTTTGTAATGTCTGCTTTTAGATGGATCGTACATTCTCACTTTACCTACAAGATCTTTTCCAGCTCTTGGCCGACCTTGAGCTACTGGTTCACCGTAGATCGTGAAACTAATCATTAATAACCATTCTCCTGTCTTTCGTGATTTACTTTGTTTTTATTTAGGTAAGCTTGCTCAATTTGTTCCCAAGTAAATCCTAGCATTTCACCAAGCCCCAAAAATTCATCCAATAACATTTCATAATCTTCAAGTTCTCCATCCATCCAATAAACCGAATGAAATAAACTATTAAACTGTTGAACAATATCTTTTGATTTTCTAGGATTGAGGTCTAATGTATAACCTTTTATGTTCGAAATAATGTCATTCCCTATAGATAAAACAAAATGGAAGCAATCCACATATTCTTCTAACACTGGATTATGCCATTTAATATCGTCATAATTCATGGTCGGAAATTTAGCAACTCTTGTTCGAGGTTTTCTGTCATTACTCCAAAACTTCCACGTTCTTTGTTCGTTTGCTAACTCTCCAATTTCCACTTGCAAAGCTAGTTTTTTTATAGGAATAAGATTTACACCTTCTAGACCTTTTTCTTTTACAATCCGATCATCTAATACTCGTTGCAATTCAAAAAGTTTAGATATATTCATCTATTTTCTCCTCCAGTGCTTGTTCGTACTGTTCCACTTTTTCAATTAGCCACTTATAATCCTCATCCATTAACTCATAAAAATGACCTTTTCTTTTATGATCTTCAAAGAGGTAAGTGCAAGGTATTTTTTTACTTCTATTTTTGATTTCCAGCAATCGATTTGTAGTCAACTATTTTCCTCCTAGCCATTAAACTTACTGCCTCTTCGCCCATTTTTATAATGTTGTTTCTGCTTTTCTTGCTGTTTGAAATTATAAATTACTTTTTTAAGAGCACGGACTTCATTCTTTAACTTACTATTGGCCCGTTTTAACTGTTTTACTTCCAAGTGCATCTCCTCGGATCGTTGTTGGTAGTATTCGTGAGTTTCTTTCATAAGCTGATCTAGGTCTAACTGTTCCATTTACTCACCTACTTAAAAAAATATCTCAATGTAAGCGCTTACTTTATATATTTCTTTTTTATTTCGTTAAATTGTCAACACCTTGTTGTTCTTCACGCTCTTTATCCGCTTCAACCATTCCCTCTACACAACGATCGAATTCCTCTGGAGTTACTTTCATTCGTTTCATGTGGTTTTCTCCTTTCGTTATATCCTTTTTTATACTCGGTCTATTTCACCATTTGTAAAATAATTACATTTAACTAGAATTTTTATTTCGACGTTCGGATAATATATTTATTGTCCCCTAACTCACTTACTGCACTGGCCCGGGCTGATCGCTCTAGAGTTAGGAGACACCATGTTTTACGATATAACATATTGTAATTTACAGCGCTCTTTATATATCATTGACCTCTCCTTATGGAGAGTCTTTTTAATACACTTAAGGGTCGAACTGTGCAATACCGTTCAGTTAATAAATCTCGATACACCATCTGTATAATTATTAAAAGGAGTCCAAATAATATAAAAAAATTGGAAAGGAAATTATTATATGGCTCCTACGTTTATTAGAATAGGTCAGTTTGTTATTTCTTGGGCTACAGTTTTTTTTCTCCTAGAAAAACTTTTATAAGATATTCAGCACCTGCAATTCTCGCATCCTTACTTGTTTCGATTGTAAGTATTTTAGCTATTCCCTTTAAATTGTGGAGAGTTAGAGGCGGAATAAAAACAAAAATTTTCAATGATTTAAGTTTTATACTTGGACCATTTTTTATTGGCACCATATGGATTTTCCGCCTAACTTATGGGAAATTTGGTTTGTATTTATTTGGGAATATGCTATTGAATACATTCCTTGCGTTACCCTTGAGTTCAATTTACCAAAAATTAAAAGTATACAAATTGGTCAACTTTAAACCTAAGTACATCATCTTTTCCTACATGATTTTTTCCATAATTATTTATGGTTATCAGGTAGTTGTTGATAAAGCAGAATCTTAATTTTCTGCTTTTCTTTTTCGTTCCATTATGTCGCAATATCGCTCTACTACTCACAACCACTTGATTGATAACAACCATCCTTTAAATCCCTTAAGTCCCCACCTTGCATGAACCATAACCCTAAAGCAGTAGTAAAAATGAAAAACAATATATACAAAATCCCAATGATTGTATCCAATGTTTTTTTCATACGTTCATCCTTTCCAAAAAACGAACCAGCTCTAAATTAAATTCCTCTTTTCGCTCAATGTTAGAGGCATGTCCTGTTTGATTAAATGTCACCAGCTTAGAATGTCTGATCAGTTGATGCTGCATCACTTGATTAATGTAAGGAGTAACACGATCTTGAACACTTCCAAATATCAGTGTAGGAACTTTTACAAGAGGAAGCATTGTAAGGTAGTTCATACCTATTACAGCTCTCACACTTCGTTTATACTCTTCTGGACGTAAAATAAATGTATGTCTTGTGATATCTTGAAGCTCTTTATTATTTTGGAATATACACCGTTGAACAGCACCATTTTTATATTCCTCTTCACTTACACTGTCTACCATATGTTCACGTCTTCTCAATTCGTACATCCCGATCCAATAAGGAAAATAAGAAATACTGTTACAGATAACTAATGATTTGACTCTCTCAGGATAAAGTCTGTAAATTTCTTGTGATACAATCCCTCCTAAACTCAATCCGCAAATATGCGCTTTTTCAATGTTGAGTATGTCTAACAGATCTATAATGTCAGAAGCAAATGTTCGTAATGAAATATTAGACTTCATCTTTGTATATCCGTGTCCTCGCAAATCTGGAATTACTAATCGGAAATCGTTTGCTAATTCATGTTGTCCGTCCCAACCTTTACCAAACTGACCTAAACCGTGAATGAAAACAATCGGCTCACCTTTTCCAAAATCTGCGAAAGCAATCATTTATTTATTTCATCTCCTTTAATCGTTTCGATCGACGACTACACAACATGAAGTTTTAATTCTTTTTCAAGGTTTTTAATATCCTCCAGTAACAATGAGGCGTACTCGAATTCATAGTTCTCTTTTGCAATTTTGTATTGTTCCTTGCAATTGATAAGTTTAGTTTGGATATCTGCTTCACTTAAACTCATTACCTATTCCTCCTTAATTTTGATGTATTCAGCCCAACTAATATTGGGTGGAATATTGTATTTACAAAACTCTAACATTGGACAATTTCCACAATTCTTTGGGTAGTGTTCATTACATAATTCTTCAATTCTAGTCATTTTCGTTTCTTCCTCTTTGACCAGTTCTTTTGTTGGGATCGTTTCTTTTTGTTCGTGATTTTTTGTTCTTCTTTAATTCTAAAGTGACGTGTTTCGCGCCATTTCTTACGGAAATCTATAATACTTTGTACTACTCTATCAATTTCACGCTCAGTAAAAATCATTTCTTCACCTCTTTCGACATTTCCATTAATGCACTAAAGGTGTTCTTTTTAATTTCTTCTAGAACTTTAAATGCTTCATGCATTGTAAGTCCCTCGTCTTCAACTAGTCCCGCTAATCCAGCAATTATTAACTGCTGATTAAAATTATTCATATCGAACTTAACTTTGCTCATTTCTTCACCTCTTCTACTGGAAGATCAAGAGCTTTAATGATTTTCTGTATGGTTTTTTCTCCAATTCCAGGTACTTTATAAAGGTTTTCTAGGCGTTCAATAAAATGATCGACCATTGCATCTTTCATTTCTCTTTTACCTACTTCCGCTCCATCATTGAAGCCTTTTAAGTACAAAGGATTGAGTGGATTCATTTTCATAAGTCACCATCCTATAGAGTTACTTCATAAATAATTGTCCAAAATTAAGCATGACTTTTTCTTTACCTTTGGTATGCCTTGCTCTATCGAAGATCAAAAGAAATACCTCGTCTGGATCACAATCAAACAGCTTTGCAATTTTAGTGATATGCTTACCTTCTTTCCAAAGGTTTTCAATTTCCTCAACTTCACGTAATGACCAATCATGTCGTAAGTCTTCATTTGCAAAATACGTTTGATCTCTTTCGCGTTGCATGTAGTTCTTTTCAATAAGAGCTATGGATTGCTTCATTCTCTTAGCTTCCTTGTCTGTCATCCCTTTCAATGAATTTCACCTTCTCTCTTTCCAGTTCGTCTAATGTCAGTTGAGAAAGTAACCGACCATCAAAAGCTATATAATGGCCACTTAATTGCAGTTCCTGAATAAGTACCGCTTTTCTTAACTGCATTTCTCCACTCCCTTGCTTAATTTGGATTTCATTTCATCGAGAAGTAATTTCATGCGTTCTTCTGCTCGCTCGATCTCTTCCTTTGTTTTTCGTTTTGAAGATTTAACAACATATACTCCAGGTATGATTTGATTAACTTGGTTCAAATCGTTCACTCCTAAAATGGAATACTTGAAATTCGTTTATCCTTGGACTCTTTGAAAATGATATACTTTGGATTTTTTAAAAGACGTGATACTAGTTTCCTGTCGTACATGGTGAACAATGCTTTACTGGAGAGGTTTGTCGTGATGATGGTTGATTTATCTTGCCGTGTGGTCCCAATTGCATAAAGTACACGTTGTACAAAATCAGTGGCCATTTTATCAGTGTCGATGGATCCTGTTTCTGCACCTAAGTCATCTAATACGAGAAAATCGACTCCAGACATAAGATCTACAAAGTAGTTCTCAGTGTACTTACTTTCTTTATCCTGGAATGAACCTCTAATTTTTCTGAGCATTTCCTCTACACTGATAAACAATGATGATGTTTTATAGTTTGTAGTTTCATTGATTTCTTTTAAAATGGAGTAGGCTAAATGGCTTTTACCAGTACCTTGCAACCCTTGTAATATGACGTTGAATGTCTCTCCAGCTTTGTAGCGTTTAATACACTCTAGAACGATATTCTTATTTTTCTGTTCTTCCTCGCATGAAGGAACAAAACTTTCAATGGTCGCTTTTACTAAAGTTGAGTCACTTACTAAACTGGAGTGGTATAGAGTGTTGTACTTCTTCATCTTTTGAACGTGTTTGTATTGATCCTCAATTTGTTCCTGCAGCTGACGATCCTGTTGTTCTATAAAACAACGAGGACATATACTTTGATCATTCCAAACGATATGTTCTATCTTGTGCTGCTTACAGTAATCAGAATGGTAAGTCATAGTCTTTTGGATCGACTGTTGAATGTGTTGCACGACCATTCACGTCCTTTTCATTGAGGTATGACTCAAACTTTGTACCAAATAGTGTTTCTGGCCTGAGGTAGTTGTTCATTTTCTTGTCGTTTTTCCATTGAGAGTATTTACTATCTATAACTCTCTTGAAATCATCTAACCTAAATCCTTCATTCCATCGAGCGTTAATTAAAGTTTTGGTCTTTGGAGTAGTCGCTCTATAGTTTTTCTTTGTAATTTCATTTAAGTAATTTACGATTTCATTAACTGGAGGTATATCTTTTTCTTTATCTCTTTCTTCTTCTAGTTCTATATCTTCTTCTAATTCTTCTTCTGTTGCGTGACCTTGCGTGACTGTCACGTGACTACTTTGTGATAATGATTTCCTTTGCCGTTCCTTTTGTTTTCTTAATCGGTTTTGCTCTCTAATTTTCTCTAACCCGTGTATGTTTTGATGCTTCTCCCAGTTCGTAATAGAGATAAATTTATCTTCGTTTATTTCGATCATTCCAAACTGTACAAAAGTACTGAGGGCTAATCTAACTGTATTTAATGGTCTGTTAAAAATTGTTGATAACATTTCATCTGTATATGGGATATTTTCATTTAGGTATATGTAGCCACTAGCATTTGTTTTCCCTGCTTGAGCTAACAGCTTGATCCATATAACTAAAATTGCATCCGCTTCGGGCATCGATTCGATCAAACGTATTTTTTCGTCATCAAACATTTGGGTAGATAGTTTAATCCATTTGACTTCCGACATTTAAAGCACCTTCTTTAGCATATGAGGGGAATAACTCCCCCCGTTTGTGATATACTAGAATTAGTTGAATTTGTTTTGGCCTTGATGTTTGCGGCATCAGGCTTTTTTTATATCATTGGTCTCCATACTTTCACCCACTGCATAGCATCCTCAAAGTCTTTACTCTTCACAAAGATGTACTTAGGAGCCTGGAATGCTCTTCTTAAATGGCTATGGAGCTGTGAATATAGTTTATTTTTTGTATATTGCTCCTCGTAATCTGAGAAAATACTTTCGACTCGAACTTTAATTTGGTGATGTAAAGCGGTTTGTTGACCATGATCTAACGTAATTCGTTCATTTACCTTTGTTTCTATTTCCTCAACTTTTGATGTGAGTTGCTCGACTTGCTCAGATGTTTCTATAGTTAATTTCATTGACGCTACCAGTTGTTCGCGTTCCGATAATACTTTTGGTTGTTGCTTTTCCATTTCTTCAAACTTCGTTACATAAGCAGCTGTGAAAAGGACTCCTTTTTCTCCAGTCATTTTATTAGCTACCATGTCACAACCTTTTCGAGTTAGTAAGTAACAAGGTCTTAACTCCCCTTTTGCATCTTCATAAGTACTTTCTAAAAAGAAGTCCGACGGGCGGAATTTTCCGCTTGTTAAATGGTTAATATAACCTCGAATGTTTTCCAATAAATCTTTATGGCGTTTCCCAATCATCTCAGCTACTTCACGACTATCCACTAATAATTGCCCTTCTCTTTTGATAATGTTCACTTAATCACCCCTTGGTAATAAACTTGATCGTCTTTGAAAGAAGTTCTTTCACCTGGTCATTCTGTGTATATAGCATGGTTTCGTTGAGTGCTTTTAATAGTTCCTTTTGCTCGTTTCCAATCTTATATTCACGAACAAGAAAACCTTCTTCTGTTGCAAACATCTCCATTGGAGTACCAGACACCCAACCATTTTCTTTCCTGATTTCCATTGGGATTGTCACTCGACCTAATTCATCAATACGTCTTACAATTCCTAAAGCTTTCACATAATCACCCCTTTCAGTAAATAACAATAGTTGGTTTGTACTTGAAATGTGCTCCTTTATATACACATGTGAAAAGAATGTGTATATTAAATTCAAACTTATCCCCAATAAATACATCGCAAACTTCCTCTAAAAAGCTTCCGTCAAACTGGAATGACCTTCAATCTACCAGTCTCACGATGCACAATATACAACTCATCTTGGAGGTTCTTCGAGACTAACCAGTTATTTGGATTTAGACCGACGTCTTTTATTGCGATTTTTTGCTTCTTGGTGGGCGCTTTTCCATTCTTCAAATGCTTCACACCTTTCACAAATTGCTATCATGCCTTTAATTTTTACTAACTTTAAATCTGGATAAGACTTAGCAAGGTATCCTTTAACGTAGCTCCTAAACATTTGGCCACGTTTTGAATAACCTTGAGTCAACCAGATGTAAAATTGAGGAATTGGTATTTTATAAATCATTCTGGAAATGGTAATTCATCATCATTAAGATTGATTTCTTCACCTTCGAATGCAATTTGATTGGAATTTTCTTGTTTCGGTGAAGTTTTTGGTTGATCTTGATTTTTTACAGCTTCAAACATCGTGTTAATTGCCTTTTTAATAACTGCGTCGGTCCGATCCTGCTTCACTAACCATTCCAAATACTGCTTGTCCTCTTTATAAATTTCTTTAAGAGTTTTACCTTTAAATTTCCCGAATGTCAGCTTCTTCTTAGCTGCATCTTCTGCGGTCATTGTCTCTATCTGCTCAGTCTTTAAGTAATCCTGCATATCCTCTACATCTTGAGTAAAAATTTCAGATAAACTCGCAAGCGTTAAAGTTGCATCAATTTGAGCTCTCTTTTTGGCCATTTTCAAGCAAGTGTTAGCTAGAGTATACGGATCCTGAGTAATATACTTTTTTTCTTTAGTATTACAGTGGCCTACACCCTCAGTTATCTTTTGGCCCCCTTTCGCAATCACACAATGAACAGTGAAAGCAAAAAAACCTTTTTCATAATCCTGAATTTTTTCGACCACATCATATTCACTTGTTACACCGAACAACATATGGATTTTTTCGGCTCCAGGCTTTAATAAAGTTGGCTTCGTTGTGCCTGGGATAATCCCGAAATCATGATTTACTTTTAGAGTGTTCTGGACTACTAATTGAAATTGATTAATCTTAGTTAATGTTTCTTGTATTGAATTGATATCTACACTATCGATAAGCGATAATGAACTTTGTTGTGTAGCAACTATGTCTGACAAAATAATTACCTCCCTTTACATTTCTCCAGCTCCAATATCTCGAAGTTGGTCATCACTCCAGCAAACAGGACAACAAACATCCTCTTGACTGTCAAACGCTTGCTCAACTGCAAATACCAACGTACAATCTTCACATTCGTAAATGTGGTATGGTCGTTTTCGCATTTTTTGTCTTCTAGGCCATTTTTCAGGTTCTCTTTTTCGATATCTAGCAATCTTATTCTTTGCTGCACTGTGAGTTATTCCTATCTCACTAGCAATCTCATCAATCGTCTTGCCTTGCATCCATAATTCGTTGATTTGTTCTTCCATAATTTCACCTCTTTCTTTATGTACTAGTGCTAACTCGCACCGATCAGACCACGACGATTAAGGAAGGATGCAACAAGTCGTGTAGGGGGCACAATTTGTCAAAGGACCGTCGTGGTCTCATCGGCAAGAGTTGAAGACTCCTGCTCGACGTGCTAATATAATAAATGGGAAACATACCATTCTGGGTTATGCCGTTTGTATCGGAGTGCAAACGGCATTTTTATTTATTTTCGGACCGTTTACTTCTTGAAAAACTTTTAAACTCGAAACTATCTTTCCACTCAAACAACGATAGTAAATAAAACGTTCATACTCTCCTAAGTACATTAATTTCATAGCCCTCCAGTTTAATGCATCGATGATTGACTTCATTTGCATTCCATCCATTTTAGCTAAGCAATGATTGTTTAAAATGTTCTTAAATGAAATATCAAATACGCAACTTTCAGAAAGCTTTAAGTTATCTCTATAACAGTGCATAGCCTGAATGATTTGACCAATTTCAATGTGTTTTAAATGAGCTAATGGTTTACAATTAATCATTTAAACTCCTCCTAACAATCTCAATTTGAATATCAATTCCTAGTGTTTTCATATCTTCATAGACTTTTTTAAGTTGTCGTTCTAATTTATCGCGATGTAGTTTTTTCTCGGTTAGTTCCTGCAGCTCGCGTTCACACTTTTGGTACTCACTGATCCAATAATTAACCTCTTGATAATCACATTTCATTTCAAGCGCAATTTTGGCTCGATTTAAGCTGTAAATTGAACATCCGTGTAACCTTTTAGCAAACTCAACATCTTCTGTTAATACATGTTCAGCCACGTTCATATGTAGTAACCTCATTTTTTATTCAATTTTTCGTTCTTCAAATTTCGCAAATAGTTTAAAAAGAAGTTCCTCCTGAGAGGAATTAAATTAATTCTTTTACAGCTTTTTTATATACTTTTTTGTTCACTCTTTGTTCTTCATATGCCAGGCTTTCAGCGAGTTTCATTAACATCTCGAATGTTTCATAAAACAACTCGTATGAAGTCTTCAACATCACTGGTTCTTCGTCAAATAAATAATTAATGTACTTTCCGATTCGCATTTCCATAAAGTTTTTTAGGGAAACAATAGTGAAATAATCCTCGTATTGACCGTGCAAATGTATAAAGTCGATTTCCGTTAAAACATCTTCAATTAACCATTTGCTTCTACGAGTTGCGATTGTTTGTTCCATTCATCACGCCTCCTTACGATGATCAAACTGATCCATAATTTCATCAAATAATGGTGTAATCGGCATTCTCTTTTCTCCCCAGACCCTTAAAAGCTCAATAGCTTTATCTGGATTGTTGTAGGAGAGTTCCGCTAATTTCATAGGGATCATCGACCGCTTTTCCAATATCTCTACTGGAATGGGTAATAGTTCTTTCTCCAAGTTTCCAACCTCCCTTATCAAATCGATTTAATTGTAAAAACTAAGAATTACTTGCCGCAGGTTGGTAATGAGCCGTTTCGAAGCATTTATCTTCAAAAAAAATGGTCCAATCGAACCCTAACACTTTCCCAATATTCTTGGCGACAGTTACACTAGGATCTCTTTTTCCGTTTTCAATGTTCGAATATGCTCCTCTACTGATGCCAGACTCAGCAGCAACAAATTCTTGGCTAAGATTACCTCTCTTGTCAATGAGCCATTGTCTCATGTTGTGTTCTCCTTTCCGCTTCATATCGAAGCAATTTGTTAATTTTATTTTATGCTTCAATTTGAAGAATGTCAATGTTGTTTTGCTTCTTTTTGAAAAAAATATTTATGCTTCTTTTTGAAACGTTATAATATACATATAGGAAAGAAAGAGGAGGGATCGCTTTGTTTGGAGATAGATTAGCTAAATTAAGAACGGACAAAAAACTTACTCAGTCGGATTTCGCAAGTAAGTTAGGGATCCCTAGAAGTACTTATTCCAATTATGAAAATGGAAAAAGACAACCAGATTTTGAAACCCTCCAAAAGATAGCCGATTTCTTTGAAGTCACCACTGACTACCTCCTGGGTAGGTCCGATAAACCGAAGTTTGAAGATAAGCCAAAAGAAGGACTAGCTTTTATGGGTGGAGCTGAGGATCTCACTGAGGAAGAAAAGGAATATTTGAAAGAAACATTAGAGGTATTCCGAAGAATGAAGGCCAGAAGAGAAAATAAAGACTAACATGAGGCACGCAACTTGTACGGGGCGTGTCTTTATTTTTATGGGTGGTGGGGAAAATTTGAAATATAAGAATAAATTTACTTCTATTTATGAATTACTTATGTTTTTTGCTGCTCTAATTTCAGTTACTTTTATATGGACTGATACTATGTCCTGGCTCAATCATTTAGTTTGGTTGATATTTTTTATTGATGTTTCTGTACGCATAATAAGAAGTAAAAATAAACTTACATACATAAAGAAAAATCCATTTGATATTATAGCAATTATTCCTTTAGATGCTATTTTCCAATTAGCAAGGATCGTACGTTTATATAGGGTGGTCCGTTTCGGAATAATTGTTAAAAAATATGCAAGGCCAGCTTTCGAGATCCTTAAAACAAATGGTTTGGATAAAGTATTAATCTTCACTTCTATGTTAATCATAGTTTGTGCTATTCCTATCACAATTGTAGAGCCTTCTATGGAAACCTACACTGACGGTTTGTGGTGGTCAATCGTAACTGCTACAACAGTCGGTTATGGGGACATTTCACCAACAACGGGTATAGGGCGTGTTATTGCTGTTTTATTAATGATGTTCGGTATAGGACTTATAGGAATGGTGACGGGAGCTATTGCTACATACTTCATTAATGGTGAGGAGAAAAAAGAAGATCCTACAATTGAATATATAAAAAATGAATTAAATAGGTTAGACCAAATGGATGATAAGGAATTTGAGCGCCTATTACTTTTAATGAAAAGCCTTAAAAATGAAAAAAGTATTAGTTAAATGTGCTATTAAATTTAAATGACATCGAGGTACGCAGTTTGGTATGGGCGTGTCTTTTGTTAATAGAATGTTTCTATTTTTCATATTTCCCGTAATGAGTCGGATTTTCAAAATAATCGATTGCGATTGCTTTTAGAATTGGGATTACTTCTCCATCGATTACAAATAGCCTAGACCTAAATATATTCCCTTTTCCCATTTCCAAAAAATGGATTAAATCTGCAAGGGTATAAGCATACTCAGGTAAAACTACTTTAATATCAAGATAAATTTCATTACGTTTTCCTAATACACTTAACAATTTATAGACATCAATCATAACATCACCACATTACTAAAAGGATGTGTATCATTTGGAAGAACAACAACAAATTAAACTATTATCAAAATTACAATTATTTCAATACGCTATTAGAACTTATAGAGATATAAAGTTTTTATTCAACGAAACAAGAAGTATTAAAGATACATTTCAAAAAATGACATCGATCCCTATCGAAAATAGAGAGGATCTAATTAATGGTGTACAAAAGAAGACAATTCACTATGGGGATTTTGTGAAAATTGACGGGATATTATTAGAATATGCTCACCTATATAGACCCATAACCTATGTAACCTCGTTACCTAAATCACCAAAACCAACTATAAAAAACGGGAAATTAGTCTACGCTATGAACTTTGAGCCATTCCAACTCCCTGTTAGTAAAGTTCCAAAAATGAAATTAACTAATGGTAATGAAAAATTTCGTTTAGCATTTTTATATCCTACTGATTTCAAATCGTTCATATACACTGGAGAAAACACACTGACTTATTCTTCGGATCTAGGCGGAAAAAGTAAACCCAATTTCACTATTCCTAACAGTGCAAAAGCTATCCCTTTAATTATAAGTGATGAAGATGCAATTAACTACAGCCAACAAAGAGTAGAAGTAGTGGGAAGAGTCTCAAAACTGGATGAGAATGTAACTGCGCACCTTGCGGCAAATGATTTTTCCTCAATGGCTTTTTCGGGTATTGTACAACCTCTTAATCAAAACACACCTTCAATTTGCTTAGATATAACTAAAAATAAAAGTAGTGTTAGTTATTCTCGAGGTTCAAGAGGTTCATTAAACTCTTACTTAGGAAGTATCTTTTTTGAATGTCATATAGAAGGTTTTGAATCAGTAAAAAACTCCACTGATTTTTATAATTTATGTTTAGAATGCTATCCTGGTGAACATTTCGGTAGTACAGTTCGATTAGATGATACTTTTCCAATAGCAACATCTGGAGATATCAAATTCACAGGTAGGTATCCTAATTATATAAGTTTCTATAAAGAATGTAATTTAGCTGACCCACTGTTCTCTAATGAAGTTAGAAAAATGGGGAAAACTGTCTACGGCTTCGAAAAAAATCTAAAGAAAATTTCACCTGAGTTATCTTTACATATTGACTTTATGTACGATTACAGCGTTAAGAACATGTTAAGAACTGAAGTACTAAATAGTAATCTAGCAAATCAAATTGATGATGAAACGATAAAAGAGACCATAAATTGGCTAAAAGGTAATGAAATATAAGCCCACCAACATCTGGGCTTTTTCTTTTTATTTACAAACAGAACATACGTACGTATAATTGTTCATGAGGTGATTATACTATGAACATAGAACTATATAAAACTACTCCATTAGAAGAGTCGATTTATAGTAGATACCAAGCAAATGGCATCCACACTGTTGAAGACCTACATATGGGGAATGTAGCAACTATTCTAGGTGGAGATATAGCATATACACAAACACGCTCTCATGCCAGGTGGATCGATGATGAAACGAATTACTTTGTTGTGTTCTTAAACCCTTCACAGGACATAAGGAAGCAAAGATACGATTTTTTTCATGAGATTGCACATCCGTTAAATCATGTCGGCGATCAAAGGATGGTCTCTCCCCTTTTTAATCATTACCAAGAAATTCAAGCAGAACAATTTCAACTTTATGCAGCTCTCCCCTTCTACATGGTTGTAGACTATAAAGACGTTCCTGAGTCTGTTCTTAGTAAGATACTAGCTCAAGAATTTATTTTACCTGAAAGTTTAGTCATTAAAAGAATTGAACAAATTAAACGAAGAATTATGCAAGAATACTATCACGAAGAGCTAGTTAAAAAGATGGTCTCAAACAGAAGAAAAGCAGATACCTCGAACTGGTCTAGTGAAACCAAGAGTTTAGTTAAATTAGCTTTAACGAGAAAACAACAAAAGGAACTGATATGCAAATGAAATCCACAGTTTACTACGATTATCACGATGGTGAAAAAGTACCCTTATGGTACGTGCTAAATTTTGGTTCTGGAAATCTCGACTGGGATACCGAATACTTATATGTACCTATAGTTGCTCCTTTTGAAATACATGGAGTTGAGGATTTTGATAACGACACGTTAAGTGCCTCTATCACCTTTGGTGATTTAACTAAGAGAATAGATAAGCCTAACACCATAGGCATTTACCTTCCTCATGTTAAAAGAACAATCAGTGATTTTGGAGGCGATTATCATGATATCGATCAATTCATATTTCTCGTCTCAGATATTGAGGAAATACTTCAACTGTCCGTTATTAGAGATCATATGAATTACTGATCAATCCTCAAAACTATAGGAAAACAACACAGAATTGAGGTGAAAATTAATGAAATGTGCGATATACATTCGTGTTTCAACTAAACTCCAGGAGGAGCGCTATTCCCTTTCCGCTCAACAATCTGAACTTACTAATTATGCTAATAAACAAGATTGGCACATTGTTGGAGAATTTAAAGATGTTGAGTCTGGTGGGAAGTTAAATAAAAAAGGACTTAACCAGCTGCTTGATTACGTTGAAGAAGGACGGATTGATGTTGTTCTTTGTATTGACCAGGATAGACTCTCTCGACTGGATACTGTCGGATGGGAATATTTAAAAAGTACTTTACGTGAAAATGACGTTAAGATCGCTGAACCTGGATCCATTACTGATCTTGCTAATGAGGACCAAGAGTTTATTTCAGATATAAAGAACCTAATAGCCAGACGTGAGAAAAAATCGGTTGTTAGACGTATGATGCGCGGAAAACGCCAAATGATGAGAGAAGGTAAACCTTGGGGAAAAACACCTATTGGTTATACGTACAGTAAAGAAACTAAGGAATATTCGATTGATGACAAGTGGGCGTGGGTAATCCCATATATCGATAAACTCTATTTAGAAGATCAACTAGGAATGAAAGCTATTGCAGATCGATTAAATGAAATATCAAAGAGTCCCTCAGGCACCATGTGGAATCAGACATTAGTCCATCGACGACTAATTTCAAAAGCTTTCCATGGTGTGATGGAGAAGAAATTTGAGAATGGTGAAGTGATCACGATTGAAGATATGTACCCTCCTCTTCGAACCAGGGAAACATATGATTTAATTCAAGAAGAGCGGACTAAACGTGGGAAACTATTTAAAGTCACCAGCCGTCGTAGACCTGATGTTCACATATTACGAAGAACTTTAATAACATGTGGCCATTGTGGTAGGAAGCTCGGGATCCAGCAAAACGGATTAAAGGAAAGCCCAGTATATTATGTTAAACATGGACGTAAAATGCGATTAAGTGATCGGTCAACATGTGATATTTCTGTTAACACTATTCGTTTTGAATATAATTTAACAGCAGCCATAAAGGAAATCCTATCTGGTGAAGATCTGGCCAAAAAATATATAAAATTAGAAACAAAAAAGAGCGACGTTGATGAGATTGCCGCTCAGCTAAAAGATATTAATAAGTCCATTGAAACACTTCATGAAAAAATAGACAAGCTACTTGATTTATATTTAGATGCAGACGTTAAATTATCTAAAGAAAAATTAGTAGAACGTCAAAAAAGTTTAGAAAATGAATTGGAATTCCAGCAAAAGAGACAAAGGCAGCTCGAAGCAAAATTAGCAACACTGAAGAAAAACGAGTGGAATTACAACATGATTTATCAGTATTTAGAAGTTGCAAAGGACTTCGATACCGAACTAACTGCATTAGAACAAACTCAATTAGTTGGTCGCTTATTCCCTACTGCTAAAATGTATAGCGATAAAATAATTATGATTGCTGAAATTGGTGACGTTCCAGTAGAGGTTGAGGTACCAATTAATGAGGACCTTAACACCTGGCATCACACGAAACAAGCATCATATAAGGAAAAATACAGGGGTAAACTTTAGTGTAATAATCATATGTTATTACCCCTGTTCATCTCGATTAATGTAAAACCATATTGTAAGTTTTTCCAATATTTCATGGTAACACCTCTAACGAAAGAAATAGTATTATTAATAATGGATGTCATAAATACCAGTCCTGAGCTAAGAGAAGCAGAAAAGAAAGATATAGGGAAATAAGGGGATGCTGTTAAAATGTAAGGGGTAGTCAAAAAAAGAACAAATGAAAAATGAATAGAAAGAAGAATAGAAATGTAACATCGAAAAGAGGGGGACATACTCATAGGTTAATAATAAATGGCATCACTCCTTTAATTCATCTACATTGATAATACGATAAAATAGACTAAATGCCTTTTAAACTTTAAAAAATTTACGTAAAATTTACAGAATTACTAAAAACGATTATTCACCAAAGATAGTGGCATACGATGTATATACTTATACACTACTCTCTTAAAATCAAAAAAACCTCAGAATACCTGAGGTCAACGATTTATGTATATGGTGCGGGTGAAGGGAGTCGAACCCCCACGTCATAAGACACTAGATCCTAAGTCTAGCGCGTCTGCCAATTCCGCCACACCCGCTTGTATTTAGTGATGAGCCATGAAGGACTCGAACCTTCGACCCTCTGATTAAAAGTCAGATGCTCTACCAACTGAGCTAATGGCTCCAAAATTAAAGTAGCTTATTCATTATAATGTTTCTTACGTTTTTAACTATACACCGAATTTATAAGTTTTCAGAAAAGTAAATGTTCGTTGTTCTACCAAAGAGGTAATAATTTTCCAATTAAAGTATTTTTAAACTACTTACACAAACTGAAAAAATTCAAATAATGAAGTTGGTGACCCGTACGGGATTCGAACCCGTGTTACCGCCGTGAAAGGGCGGTGTCTTAACCGCTTGACCAACGGGCCATAATGGCTATGGCGGAGAAGGAGGGATTTGAACCCTCGCGCCGGTTACCCGACCTATACCCTTAGCAGGGGCACCTCTTCAGCCACTTGAGTACTTCTCCAAAATTATTTATGGTGGGCCTAAGTGGACTCGAACCACCGACCTCACGCTTATCAGGCGTGCGCTCTAACCAGCTGAGCTATAGGCCCATTAAAAATGGAGCGGGTGATGAGAATCGAACTCACGACATCAGCTTGGAAGGCTGAGGTTTTACCATTAAACTACACCCGCATATATGATGGTCGGGAAGACAGGATTTGAACCTGCGACCCCCTGGTCCCAAACCAGGTGCTCTACCAAGCTGAGCCACTTCCCGATAAATATGATAATTGTATTTAGACTTATTTTCCCCTAATCTACTCATGCTAGAATATGGAGCGGAACCCGCGCCCCTCACCTTGGTAAGGTGATGTTCTACCACTGAACTACTTCCGCAAAATGGCTGGGCTAGCAGGATTCGAACCTACGCATGACGGAGTCAAAGTCCGTTGCCTTACCGCTTGGCTATAGCCCACTGAAGTACATCCATACTTAGCAGAAATTATGATAAAAGAAAACAATTTATTTTCAAATGGGGCGGCTGATGGGAATCGAACCCACGAATGCCGGAACCACAATCCGGTGCGTTAACCACTTCGCCACAACCGCCATGTGAAATTAAATGGTGGAGGGGGACGGATTCGAACCGCCGAACCCTCAGGGAGCGGATTTACAGTCCGCCGCGTTTAGCCACTTCGCTACCCCTCCATTATTATGGCGGTCCCGACGGGAATCGAACCCGCGATCTCCTGCGTGACAGGCAGGCATGTTAACCGCTACACCACGGGACCACATTTAAAGAACTTACATAATCTTTTACTATAATCTTAAAGTACTACCTTTGTGCCTTTCAGGACAGCACCCCTTATCTAACTTAGCACATTTTTTTGGTTGCGGGGATAGGATTTGAACCTATGACCTTCGGGTTATGAGCCCGACGAGCTACCAGACTGCTCCACCCCGCGATAATATGAATGCTTATGGATGATGTTACTCATCGAAGCAATTGACTGTCACTTCCTCTACTTGCATCACTTCGTAGTTTTATGCGTCGAGACAAATCGATGTTTTTTCATCGATGTGTTGCTCGTTGCTCCACCTGGCGGTAATATGAATGGTGTTAATTATTAAATAAATATGGCGGAGGAAGAGGGATTCGAACCCCCGCGCGGTTTAACCCGCCTGTCGGTTTTCAAGACCGATCCCTTCAGCCGGACTTGGGTATTCCTCCGAATGAAAATTCCTGGTGGAGCCTAGCGGGATCGAACCGCTGACCTCCTGCGTGCAAGGCAGGCGCTCTCCCAGCTGAGCTAAGGCCCCAGATAATATTTATTTAATAGCCTAGCGACGTCCTACTCTCACAGGGGGAAGCCCCCAACTACCATCGGCGCTGAAGAACTTAACTTCCGTGTTCGGCATGGGAACGGGTGTGACCTCTTCGCTATCGCCACTAGACTTATAAAATTGTGATAAGCTTCGCATTTCTTCGTTGGCTGCGCTCCCTGCGTTGCTCATGTACCCTTCAAACGTACATTCCGCTACTCGTGAGCTTGCCGCCTCGAGCTACTCGCTTCTAACAATTTTCTATTAGGACTTTGATAATGCTTCTGAAAATCCTTTTTAAAATTGTGATAAGCTGCGAATTTCTTCGACGCTTATGATTGAGAGTCATTCTCTCAAAACTGGATAATGTACTAGAAGAATTTCAACACTTTATGTTTTGGATAAGCCCTCGACCGATTAGTATCTCTCAGCTCCACGTGTCACCACGCTTCCACCCGAGACCTATCAACCTCATCATCTCTAAGGGGTCTTACTTACTTAACGTAATGGGAAATCTCATCTTGAGGGGGGCTTCACGCTTAGATGCTTTCAGCGCTTATCCCGTCCACACGTAGCTACCCAGCTATGCTCCTGGCGGAACAACTGGTACACCAGCGGTGTGTCCATCCCGGTCCTCTCGTACTAAGGACAGCTCCTCTCAAATTTCCTACGCCCACGACGGATAGGGACCGAACTGTCTCACGACGTTCTGAACCCAGCTCGCGTACCGCTTTAATGGGCGAACAGCCCAACCCTTGGGACCTACTTCAGCCCCAGGATGCGATGAGCCGACATCGAGGTGCCAAACCTCCCCGTCGATGTGGACTCTTGGGGGAGATAAGCCTGTTATCCCCAGGGTAGCTTTTATCCGTTGAGCGATGGCCCTTCCATGCGGAACCACCGGATCACTAAGCCCGACTTTCGTCCCTGCTCGACTTGTAGGTCTCGCAGTCAAGCTCCCTTATGCCTTTGCACTCTACGAATGATTTCCAACCATTCTGAGGGAACCTTTGGGCGCCTCCGTTACTGTTTAGGAGGCGACCGCCCCAGTCAAACTGCCCACCTGACACTGTCCCTGAACCGGATCACGGTTCGAGGTTAGAACTTCAATACAGCCAGGGTAGTATCCCACCGACGCCTCCACGTAAGCTGGCGCTCACGCTTCCAAGGCTCCTACCTATCCTGTACAAGCTGTACCAAAATCCAATATCAAGCTACAGTAAAGCTCCATGGGGTCTTTCCGTCCTGTCGCGGGTAACCTGCATCTTCACAGGTAATATAATTTCACCGGGTCTCTCGTTGAGACAGTGTCCAAGTCGTTACACCATTCGTGCGGGTCGGAACTTACCCGACAAGGAATTTCGCTACCTTAGGACCGTTATAGTTACGGCCGCCGTTTACTGGGGCTTCGGTTCACAGCTTCGGCTTGCGCCTAACCACTCCCCTTAACCTTCCAGCACCGGGCAGGTGTCAGCCCCTATACTTCGCCTTGCGGCTTCGCAGAGACCTGTGTTTTTGCTAAACAGTCGCTTGGACCTATTCACTGCGGCTCTCTCGGGCATACACCCTAACAGAGCACCCCTTCTCCCGAAGTTACGGGGTCATTTTGCCGAGTTCCTTAACGAGAGTTCTCCCGAGCGTCTTAGAATTCTCTTCCCGCCTACCTGTGTCGGTTTGCGGTACGGGCACCTCTCACCTCGCTAGAGGCTTTTCTTGGCAGTGTAGGATCAGGAACTTCGGTACTTAATTTCCCTCGCTATCACAGCTCAGCCTTTATGGTAAGCGGATTTGCCTACTTACCAGCCTAACTGCTTAGACGCGCATCCATCAGCGCGCTTACCCTACCTTACTGCGTCCCCCCATTGCTCAAACGGTGAGGAGGTGGTACAGGAATTTCAACCTGTTGTCCATCGCCTACGCCTTTCGGCCTCGGCTTAGGTCCCGACTTACCCTGAGCGGACGAGCCTTCCTCAGGAAACCTTAGGCTTTCGACGGAGGGGATTCTCACCCCTCTTTTCGCTACTCATACCGGCATTCTCACTTCTAAGCGCTCCACCAGTCCTTCCGGTCTGACTTCGCTGCACTTAGAACGCTCCCCTACCCCTGTCCGTAAGGACAAGCCGTAGCTTCGGTGATACGTTTAGCCCCGGTACATTTTCGGCGCAGAGTCACTCGACCAGTGAGCTATTACGCACTCTTTAAATGGTGGCTGCTTCTAAGCCAACATCCTGGTTGTCTGGGCAACTCCACATCCTTTACCACTTAACGTATACTTGGGGACCTTAGCTGACGGTCTGGGCTGTTTCCCTCTTGACTACGGATCTTAGCACTCGCAGTCTGACTCCCGAGGATAAGTATTTGGCATTCGGAGTTTGACTGAGTTCGGTAATCCTGTGGGGACCCCTAGCCCAATCAGTGCTCTACCTCCAATACTCTTCCCTCGAGGCTAGCCCTAAAGCTATTTCGGGGAGAACCAGCTATTTCCGAGTTCGATTGGCATTTCACCCCTACCCACACCTCATCCCCGCATTTTTCAACATGCGTGGGTTCGGGCCTCCATTCAGTGTTACCTGAACTTCACCCTGGACATGGGTAGATCACACGGTTTCGGGTCTACGACCACGTACTTATTCGCCCTATTCAGACTCGCTTTCGCTGCGGCTCCGCCTTATCAGCTTAACCTTGCACGGGATCGTAACTCGCCGGTTCATTCTACAAAAGGCACGCCATCACCCGTAAATGGGCTCTGACTACTTGTAGGCACACGGTTTCAGGATCTCTTTCACTCCCCTTCCGGGGTGCTTTTCACCTTTCCCTCACGGTACTGGTTCACTATCGGTCACTAGGGAGTATTTAGCCTTGGGAGATGGTCCTCCCTGCTTCCGACGGGGTTTCACGTGTCCCGCCGTACTCAGGATCCGTCTCGGAGAGACGATCATTTTGGCTACAGGGTTGTTACCTTCTCTGACGGGTCTTTCCAGACCGCTTCGCCTATGATCGTCTTTTCTTACTCCATGTGAGACGTCCTACAACCCCAAGAGGCAAGCCTCTTGGTTTGGGCTAATTCCGTTTCGCTCGCCGCTACTCAGGAAATCGCATTTGCTTTCTCTTCCTCTGGGTACTTAGATGTTTCAGTTCCCCAGGTCTGCCTCCTCATACCCTATGTATTCAGGTATGGGTACCATCCCATTACGGATGGTGGGTTCCCCCATTCGGATATCCCCGGATCAAAGCTTACTTACAGCTCCCCGAGGCATTTCGCTGTTCGTCGCGTCCTTCTTCGGCTCCTAGTGCCAAGGCATTCACCGTGCGCCCTTTCTAACTTAACCATTCGACAAATGATAAGCGGCGGATTACTTCGTTGACTGCGCTCTCGGCGTTGCTCATGTACACTTTAAACGTACATTCCGCTACTTGAGAACTTGCCGCCTCGTACTCCTTGCTTCTAATTTGTCTCTTAAATCTATAAAGGTTGTTGAATTCTTGACGACTCAAGTTACTCTTGGTTACACAAAGTGCAATCCAGTGAAATCTTGATGTCATTTCTAGTCATTATCCAGTTTTCAAAGAACGCTTTAGATAAAAATTACTTTTGAGTATTCTCAAAAGTAGATTTATATTTTATTACAAATAAGACGTTTTTTCAATGGTAATTGAAGGAAAACAATCCATTTGTATGAGAGTGAGTTCTCTCAAAACTGAACAAGGTAACTGACTTCAATTACAACTTGAACAGTCATCTAAGTTATACTTCTTGCAGCCTTGCATCGAGGAAGCTTACTTCGAAGCGTTGCTCGTAGACGCAGATGCAAAAAGTAAATCAGAGAGTTTTGAGTTCTCTCAAAACTGAACAAAAAAGACCAAAGCGTACATACTCGAAGTATGCATCGACTAGAGTAAATACTCCATAGAAAGGAGGTGATCCAGCCGCACCTTCCGATACGGCTACCTTGTTACGACTTCACCCCAATCATCTGTCCCACCTTAGGCGGCTGGCTCCAAAAGGTTACCCCACCGACTTCGGGTGTTACAAACTCTCGTGGTGTGACGGGCGGTGTGTACAAGGCCCGGGAACGTATTCACCGCGGCATGCTGATCCGCGATTACTAGCGATTCCGGCTTCATGTAGGCGAGTTGCAGCCTACAATCCGAACTGAGAATGGTTTTATGGGATTGGCTCGACCTCGCGGTTTCGCTGCCCTTTGTACCATCCATTGTAGCACGTGTGTAGCCCAGGTCATAAGGGGCATGATGATTTGACGTCATCCCCACCTTCCTCCTGTTTGTCACCGGCAGTCACCTTAGAGTGCCCAACTAAATGCTGGCAACTAAGATCAAGGGTTGCGCTCGTTGCGGGACTTAACCCAACATCTCACGACACGAGCTGACGACAACCATGCACCACCTGTCACCTTGTCCCCCGAAGGGGAAAACTCTATCTCTAGAGGTGTCAAGGGATGTCAAGACCTGGTAAGGTTCTTCGCGTTGCTTCGAATTAAACCACATGCTCCACCGCTTGTGCGGGCCCCCGTCAATTCCTTTGAGTTTCAGCCTTGCGGCCGTACTCCCCAGGCGGAGTGCTTAATGTGTTAACTTCGGCACTAAGGGCATCGAAACCCCTAACACCTAGCACTCATCGTTTACGGCGTGGACTACCAGGGTATCTAATCCTGTTTGCTCCCCACGCTTTCGCGCCTCAGCGTCAGTTACAGACCAGAGAGTCGCCTTCGCCACTGGTGTTCCTCCACATCTCTACGCATTTCACCGCTACACGTGGAATTCCACTCTCCTCTTCTGTACTCAAGTCTTCCAGTTTCCAATGACCCTCCACGGTTGAGCCGTGGGCTTTCACATCAGACTTAAAAGACCGCCTGCGCGCGCTTTACGCCCAATAATTCCGGACAACGCTTGCCACCTACGTATTACCGCGGCTGCTGGCACGTAGTTAGCCGTGGCTTTCTGGTTAGGTACCGTCAAGGTACCGCCCTATTCGAACGGTACTTGTTCTTCCCTAACAACAGAGCTTTACGACCCGAAGGCCTTCATCACTCACGCGGCGTTGCTCCGTCAGACTTTCGTCCATTGCGGAAGATTCCCTACTGCTGCCTCCCGTAGGAGTCTGGGCCGTGTCTCAGTCCCAGTGTGGCCGATCACCCTCTCAGGTCGGCTACGCATCGTCGCCTTGGTGAGCCATTACCTCACCAACTAGCTAATGCGCCGCGGGCCCATCCCGTAGTGTTAGAATTCCCAACTTTTACAATCACACCATGTGGTGTGATTGATTATCCGGTATTAGCTCCGGTTTCCCGAAGTTATCCCAGTCTACAGGGCAGGTTGCCCACGTGTTACTCACCCGTCCGCCGCTAACCTTTCAAGAGCAAGCTCTTGAAAGGTCCGCTCGACTTGCATGTATTAGGCACGCCGCCAGCGTTCGTCCTGAGCCAGGATCAAACTCTCCAATAAAGTGTTTGATTAAGCTCATTGTCACAAACGTGACGTTTTAAACATTGACGAGATATCATGTATCTCTTTATTTTCGCTTGGCTTTTTGTTCAGTTTCCAAAGAACTTTAGTTGCTGTTCAACAGCAGCTTTATCATAATAACAAACAATCAAATCGTCGTCAAGGACTTTGTTGAAAGTTTTTTTCGCCAACCACTCATCAGCGGCGACAAGTAATAATATATCATTTAATAAATAATCTTTCAAGTGTTTTTTTAAAATAAATATAATTAAAATCACTTCTAAAAATTACTGTTAATGGCTTTTGAACTTCCTACACCGTTTTTTTACTATATTTCGCATTTCCATGAAGTTTTTAATTCTTTCGTGTATAAGTAAAACTTTTTACAGTCAGAGTCTTAGTACCAGTCACGGGAGAAATGAAGCAAGGTGACTAACAAGTTGCTTCTTCATCCACCTTTTCAACCTATGGTTAACTTAAAGAGTTAATCAACTGAAACATGGGCACAAGGATAGATAAGAACATGAATAATACAATGATACCAATAATAAGAAATAGACCTGGTTGTAAAATCATTACTATCCTCTTTACTTTTTCTTCTATAGAAATAAATAAATGCTCACTATAATGAAGTAATTCTACATCAAGAGCTCCTCGATTCTGTCCATGGACTATCACGAGTGATAATTCCTCTTCAAAAAATGGTCTCGAGCTTAAAGCAACAGCCAAATCTTCCCCGTCCTTTAATCTGTGAATTAACCACGTGGCTTCATCTTGAAAGAACATTATAACACTTTGACTTTTAAATATAGTTAACGCTTGGGAAATAGACAACCCCGCTTTTAATAAACTACTTAGTTGAACAGAAAAATAGTATGTGATAAACATTGAAATAAACGAGGATAGAAACGGAACTTTCAGTAGTAAAGTCACTTTATTATGAGGAGTAAAATGGCGGAATTTTGTCATGTAGTAAGTGAAGACGAATAGAAAAATTACCAGAGCGATGATTAACAAGACTGGAATACTATCTATGAAGCGAAGAAAAAATACAGTTACTATCGGTAACTCCACAGACATCGTTTCATAAAGATTTTTAAAATGAGGAAACAAATAAGTAATCATTATAATTAAGATAATAAAAAGTAACCATATTAAAAATAATGGGTACCTTAACAATTTACCTACCCTATCTTTAATAAGTTCTTGCTTTAGATACAATTTTCCTGCTTCAACCAAACCGTCCGAGAGAGTCCCAATCTGCTCTGCAACAAAGATAAAGGAACTAATATTATTCGGTAAGTTCATCCCTTCGAGTGCCTTAAATAAAGGTTGTCCATCTTTAAGGCATTGAAGAACTTCCGTTAATTTTTCTTTTACTTGTTTTTTGTGAGATATTTGAATTAATTCTAAACCAGCTGAAAGACTGTAACCTTGTTGCAGCAAAAGGCCCAGTCTCTGCAGAAATTCAGCTTTTTTTATCCCGTTAAACCTCTTGTCCCATCTCATTCGTTTCCACCCCATTTCTCTAGGGAGCGTCTTGTTATATATCCAAGTGCATAAGCCTTAATTATTTGATTATGAATAGTCGATATTCTTGGACTAGATAAAGGTCGGTTTTTAAAAATACTTTTTCGGACTTTTTCTAATTCACCGCCAAATAGGAATTCATATAAAGCCGTAATTTGATTAGGATATACTTTTTCACAGTAGATCGAGCAATTGTCTCCACAAAGCGGACAGCGTCGTTCCACTAACCTTTGTGCAATAACTCCAACAAGTGATTGTTCAATATCGTGAGCTGCTATATTTAACTCCAGCAATCGATATATCGCACTAACGGTATCTTTTGTATGCATTGTTGTTAAAACAAGATGCCCTGTCATAGCTGAACGAATAGCGAGTTGTGCTGTTAAATGATCTCTAATCTCACCAACCATAATAATATCAGGGTCATGACGAAGGATAGCTTTCAACCCTTCATTATACGTAATACCAGCTTTATCATTAATCTCCAATTGTGTGATCCCTTCTGTTCTTTTCTCAATTGGATCTTCTAAGGTTACAATATTTAAAAACTCCTCCTCCCTAGCAGCCTGCATGATGGAGTATAACGTTGTCGTCTTACCAGATCCCGTTGGTCCAGTAATAATAATCAAGCCACTTCTTTTTTGCGTTATTCGTTTTAAAAATGAAGAATCATTGTAAAATAGAGGAAGTTGCTCGAGAGATAAAGCTTTATCTTGAGGTAAAAGACGAATGACTAAACTTTCCTGAAAAGGCGTAGGTATTGTAGAAAGGCGTAAGCTGATGAGGGTTGAATGATAAGTAAACTCCATAGATCCATTTTGTGGCTTTCTTTTTTCCCCAATATCCATGGAGGCTGAGAATTTAAAGTGGCTAACTAACTTTTCACACATTCTTTTAGAAACTTCTTCAATGAACTGTAACCTTTGATGAATTCTAAAAAAAATACTTGCTTGGCTTCTATATGGAACAATATGTATATCACTCGCCTTTCTCTTTGTAGCTTCAATTAATAAACGATTACTTTTTTGTTCAATATCTTCCAAATAGGCACCTCCTTAACCATGTCTTCCTTTTTACGATACTACCAAATCTCTTCTAATAAAAGTAAATTTTTTATTAAAAAATTGTATATTTCTTCTCAGAACGCACACAATAATGACTGTTAACTCATTGGGCTATAGCCAAGCGGTAAGGCAACGGACTTTGACTCCGTCATGCGTAGGTTCAAATCCTGCTAGCCCAGCCATACATAAGGAAACACCTCCATACGTTGGGAACCTAAAGACGTTGGAGGTGTTTCTTCTGTTATTATGATATCAACCTATTCAGGAGTGCTTTGATCACTTAGTTTTTCATTGACTGAAGCTAATTTCCCCTCGAGTGTCGATGCCTTGTCACGACGATCATCGATTCTAATATTCGTTGCAACTCTTTGAACTCCAGCCTCAAAAGGAACTTCATGGATCGCTTGAATCACTTCAAAAAGAACAGGTAATTCCCCTTCAATAATTGTACTCATCGGGGTTAGTTGGTACTTTATTTTTTTGTTATACTTTTCTAAAACCCTGTGTATATCAGCAACATAATGACTTACACTTGATGCATTGGTGCCAATCGGTATAATCGTAACATCTACAATGGCCATTTTCTTTTTCTCCTTTACAATCTTTTTTTCCTCTAAAAGGTGAGGAAATTCCACATTTGCTAATTTACGATAGGAGCGTATTGCTGTCATTAAATGAAATCGATCTGGCTCAGTTGTCGTCACATGTTTTTGTAAATAATATGAGACACTTATAACAAACCGTTTCACAATTTGCATCGGTCTTTTATTCAAGGTACGATTAATAACAATTAGTATAACTACACTTGCATAAGACGCCCACATCAGTGACTCTACAAATGACAATACCGTTAACAGTATTAATGATACGATTAATACTGAGCTGAAATAAATGACAACTGAATTTGTGGAACAGTATTCATTTGTTATTGCCGCTTTTCGAATTTGATACAGTCTTGATTGTTTTTTTATTCCGCGATCACTAAACACTTTATGTTCTGCCCCATGAAATTTTTTTAACGATGTCGGGAATAGAAAATGTGTTCCAAACATGTAATAAAATAAAAAGTAAAAAGGCAAACCTGTCCAAAATTCGAAACTAAAGAGTAGTAGCAATTTAGGGACAAAAACAAGTCCCATAAAAATAATCGTAAACAGTTTAAACAACGAGGGCATCGAGAAAAAAACTTGGTTTATCATGAAAAAAATTGTTGTTATGTTTACGGGCTTAACCCAATCAGATATTCTACCATTGTTGTTAAAAGCACAAGCAACATATTCTTTTCCAATAAAAAAAATCCCATTTTGATAGGACAAACCTTTAATCATGTTGTCCAATCCTTTCTTATGGTTGTGGAATTGAAGTAAATCGTTCGATAATCCAATGATCAATATCTACGTTAGCGGTAGATAAGCGAGCTTGATCAAATGATAGGCTTTCATGTATCTCCCATGTGTGCATATAACTAATAGAAACGTCAGTACCTATAAACGCCTCGCCCACTATTACAATCTCAAACGATCCCATATTACCGAAACCAATATGATCTTGAAGCTCGTTTGGAAATGTAAACACGACTCCATCATGTACGAGCGTTCCATTCGTTTCATAAATTTCTTTCCCACCATGTTTTAAAATAAGTCGGGCAGATTGGATATATTCCTCACCTATATTATCTTGCTCTCCTTCTCCACCTATTTTTACTCCAATATAATCATCGCCTAACAAACCATCAATAGGCATTTCTTTCCAATCCCAATTACCACTAATTGTTTGAGAAGTTCCGTTGGTTGTTGTTTCAACAACGAAAGACAACACCTGATCTAAAGATTCATTTGTTATTTCATCTGAAGAATTTAAATAATGATATCCTCCATAAAAAATAAACCCCATTAATAGTAGTGGTAATACGATGACAGCGGCATTTCCTTTAAACATAAACAACCACCTTACTCTTGAAATGATGTAGTATTTTTATTGTCTCTAAGTTTCCTTTATTTGTCCACCTTTTGCTTCAATAAGAAAGGCTGATCAAGGATACCTTCCTAAGATCAGCCTGAAAACTTTTACATGTATAAACGGTAAGCAGCATGATTAGTTGGGCCAATACCATTACCAATCGATAAAGAATGAGTAATGGCTGCGCTTATAAATTGCTTAGCCGTTTTCACAGCATCTGCTATTTCATCGCCTTTTGCTAACTGGGCCGCTATAGCCGCTGCAAAGGTACAACCTGTACCGTGTGTGTTTTTTGTACTAACCCGTTCTGCTTCTAAATAGGTGATTGTTTGTCCATCGTATAAAATATCCGTAGATTTTGTATCCCCTTCTAAATGTCCACCTTTTAAGACCACATATTTCGGTCCTAGACCGTGTAATTTTTTGGCTGCACTTTCCATTTCTTCTAACGTTGTCATTTCCTTTATCCCTAAAACTTTTGCTGCTTCTGGCAAATTAGGAGTAATAACTGTAGCCAGCGGAAGAAGTTTCGTCACGAGTGCATCAACAGCCGCATCTTGTAATAACGAAGCCCCACCTTTAGCAATCATTACTGGGTCAACAACGATGTTCTCCACGTTGTATTGTTTTAATTTGTCAGCAACTAATTCAATAATTTCTGGAGAAAAGAGCATCCCTGTTTTTACTGCATCTGTGCCGATATCCGAAAGCACAGCATCTAATTGAGCTTCTATGGCCTCTGCTGTTTGCGGGAAAACACCATGAACTCCTAATGTATTTTGTGCAGTTAATGCGGTGATAACACTCATACCAAACGTTCCCAATTCTTGAAAAGTCTTTAAATCAGCTTGGATGCCTGCTCCTCCACCACTGTCAGATCCTGCAATTGTTAATGCTTTGTTCATACTTATTTCACCTTCCTTTTAACTAAAACGCTCAGGTGCAAACGAAGTTAACGGTACTATTTCTTGTTTTTTATCGAGAAGATCTGCAACAATATGTGCTGTGACAGGACTTAGTAAAATACCATTTCGATAATGACCCGCTGCGAAAATGATCTCAGGTACATTCGACAAACCACCAATTAATGGATAGCCATCTTGAGTAGCAGGTCTAAGTCCAGCCCACGTATGAAAGGGAACTTCACTTTCTAAAAAAGGTAATACTTTTTTATTCCAATTCGTTAATCTACGAATCCCTTTTTCTGTTACCGTAGTGTCAAAACCCGCAATATCCTCGGAAGCCCCATTAACAAGTGTTCCGTTTGCTTTTGGAACTAAATAACCTTGGCTCGTATAAATTATATGTTTTACCTTACCCACGGGAATGTTGTATGCACAAATTTGCCCTCGAATCGGGTAAACAGGAATATTGAGACCAAACACATTTTCTAATTCTTTCGCCCACGCACCATTACTTATAACTAGACGGTCCCCAGAGAACTTTTGTCCATTTTTGGCACAGACACTAATTTCAGACTGCCAACGCTCTAGATGCACTTCTTCTAAATGATCAAAAATTTTCACACCTAGTTTTCGACAGCCTTCCTCGAGAGCTTTTACGTAATCTGGTGCATACACATGACTTTCTTCTGGATAATACATCGCGGCAATCATTTCACGTGATAACTCTTTTTCTAACTTAAATAAATCTTCTCCATAAAGGATTTCAGCTGTTGCACCAAACTGCCCTTGCCATTGTAGTCTCGTCTCAAGAGCAAGAAGATCAGCTTCATGGTATACACAGTGTAAACTTCCAGAATTACTGTATTCAAAGTCAATACCTGATATGTCCTTAACATCTTCTTGCCATTTTGGATATAGCCTTAAACTCTCAAGACAAAGTCTAAAGAAATCATCTGGGTCTTCGCCAATTTCAGAAAATGGTGCGAGCATTCCTGCGGCGGCACCTGAAGCTTGACCACCACAAGCCACTTTTTCTAACACTGTAACGTCGTGCCCTCGTCTTTGACACTCAAAAGCTGTCGCAAGACCAATAATACCCCCACCTAGTACGACAATCCGTTCTCCCATATAAATCCACTCTTTCTATTTCAAGATCAACGACTCGTAAGCACTACTCGCTGTAGCATATCGTTTTTGCGGAATTCGACCTGCCAAATAAGACATTCTACCAGCTTCTATAGCATAGCGCATCGCTGTTGCCATCTTTACAGGATCTTTTGCTTTTGCAACAGGTGTGTTCATTAAGACTCCATCAACACCTAACTCCATTGCTTGAACTACGTCCTTTGCCGATCCTAGTCCCGCATCCACAATAATCGGAACGTTAGCTTCTTCAACAATTAACGATAAATTATAAGGATTTAGAATGCCTAATCCCGTTCCAATTGGTGCTCCTCCAGGCATAACGGCAGCCGCACCAGCCTCTTCTAACCTCTTACACAGGACTGGGTCGTCCGAAGTATAAGGGAGTACAACGAAACCTTCTTTTGCAAGAACTTCTGTTGCTTTTAAAGTCTCTATTGGATCAGGTAATAACGTTTTTTCATTGACACTTATCTCGATCTTAATCCAATCACTTAACCCACTTGCTTTCGCTAAACGAGCAATCCGGATCGCTTCATCCGCTGTTTTGGCTCCTGATGTATTTGGTAAGTACGTAAACGTTTGACCTTCTAAGTGTTGTAAGATCGCATCTTCATCTGGAGCTTCTAAATTCACACGCCGAATGGCAAATGTTAAAACGTCAGAACCAGATGCTTTTATGGCTTCATTTTGTACAAACGGATTAGGGTATCGCCCTGTACCAATAAAGAAACGTGAAGACAACTCTTTTCCTGCGATGATGAATTTATCATTATTATTCATATAATCATCCGCCTCCTACAAAGTGAACTAGTTCAATTTTCATTCCAGGTTCAACCATTGTATCTTCCCAATTACTCCGATCAACAATTTCTCCATTTACTTCAGTTACTACTAAATCTTTCTCTAATCCATAATGTTTTACAATATCTATAAGTGTTTTAACTTCTAATTCAACCGTTTCACCATTAATATATAATTCCATTACACCTTCACCTTTTGATCAATTTTTTGAATGAATTGTTGACAAACAGATTTAATGTCATCAGTTCCGACAATTTCACTAATAGCACAAATTCGAGTTGCTCCAGCCTCTAACACTTGATCGACATTATGAAGCTTAATTCCACCAATAGCTACGAAAGGGATCGTGATTTCCTTTACGACTTGACGGATATAATCAGTCGTAACAGGATCTACAACATCGACTTTACTTTTAGTCGGGAAAATCGGACCTACACCAATATAATCTGCACCAGCACGTTCAGCTTCTCTAGCTTCTTCTATCGCATGAGTGGAAAGTCCAATTATCTTGTCCTTCCCTACTATTTTTCTTGCTTCTTCAATCGGTAAATCATCTTGCCCAATATGAATACCGTCTGCATCCACGGCGAGTGCCACATCAATATGATCATTAACAATAAACGTTACTCCATATTTTTTCGTTAACTCTCGTAATTGCTTTCCTTTTTCAAAGACCACTTTCTTTGAATTAGTTTTATCTCTTAATTGAATGATATCCGACCCACCGATAATCGCTTGTTCCATTACTGTTATTAAATCACGACCCTGATGAAATTCTTCACCAGTAATTGTATAAAGTTTAAACTCTCTCATTTTCTAGCTGTCTCCCTTCTTTACCTCTAAAAATTAAATAAAGCCGTAACCCAACGACGGATTACGGCTAGATATTGATAAGTAAATCAAATCTTCGACTTTCCTACGCTGGGATCACCAGATCAGGTTCGAGGGTAAAAGGTTCCTTTTTCTCAGCCCACTTTGATAGGCACCCCTAGTCACACTATAAACTTTTTAATAATGTTCTTCCTTTCATTATGACACAATTTTTATAGATTACAACCATTACCCTACCTTCATTCCAAGAGGAAATGCTTTGTTTTATTTGTTAAATTAATTAACCATTCATATTGATTCCCATACAACATCCATTTTCCATCAGGTGAAAGCTTTAATGGGGATTGAAGATCTACATCAACTACTTTTTGTTCTGTACCCGTTTCAACATTGTACTTTGTTAATTCATAAGGAGCATCATAACTGAAAAAATCACCACTATATAACGGTTTTAAATAATAAAATAAATGCTCATTTGCATCATATTCATGAAATGGAATCCACCATTGTTCAGAGTACGTATTTAACGTCGGAATTTCTAACTCTCCAATCATATCTTCGTTTTGATAGATCTGATAAATCGAATTTTCGGCTTCTAACGAATCAACCGAAACAGCTACGAGAATAGTATCAGCAAAAGTAAAAAAAGCAATGACTTCATCTAAAAACTTTTCTGTTTCGTTTGTATTTAAATTATACTTAAAAATCGGTGCATAAAAACTTGGAGCAAAAGATGCCCATTCCAGAAATGCTATTTCATCTACATTGATCCATTGAAAATACATCTTCTCAAGATCTAGTTGAACTAATTTTTCTTCTTTTAAATTAAGACGATAAACATCGTAATCCCAATCAGGGAGGAATGAAATAATAATAAGTTCATCATGATTGTAAGGATTCCAAAAGAGAGAAAATTCTTCCCCCACTTCACTTAATGAATAAACCAACTCTCCTTCTTTATTAATAAAATAAAGAGGCGAGGTTAACTCATAAGTTGATGTTTGAACAGCAAAGTAGGAATAATCATAGTTTGCTTCAACCGAAAGAATAGGCTCGTCGATTTGAAAGAATTCAACTGTCTCACTTGTCTTTAAATTCACTAGATCTAAATAAGAAATCGCATTTTCATCTCTTAGCAACAAAATCGTTTGACTATCATACCAACCACTTATTTCAACAAAGCTATACGGATTCATTTGAATTGGGGTATGGAAAATAGTTTCTTTCATTACACCTAATTTTTTTTCAATCAAGTTGTAGTTTTTTTGAGGGTGATTTAATACGACATTATCTTTCGTAGTGCATCCAATAGTAAAAATCATAAGGAAGGTTAATACGAAAAACAGAGATTTACTTTTCATTCGAACCTCCGTTTAAACTTCTTCTTTTAAAATTTGTTCTAAATCGTAATTTTCATTATTACACGTTTTTTCAGTTTGCTCAATAAAAATACACTAAAAGTAAACTTATGTGATAAAGTGAAATTTCATTCCATTCTAGGGGCTCGCACGACATGAAGTCACACTCCAAGCACGTTGTGAATTTAGTTTGACTTTAAGTGTAATATGTCCCATTAAGTCTTTGTTGGTTTCTCAAAGCCTTGATGTAGAGCCTTAGTGCCAGTTTAAATTAACTTGACAAGGAATGCTGAGCACCCCTTGTCAAATAAAAGTTTCTTATACCTTAATTATATATAAATTTAGCCCCTGCTATTCCAGGGTTCGTCATCTCTTTTGGTTCTAAAATTTCATTTAATTCTTCTTCTGAAAGTATGCCTCTTTCAATACAAATTTCTCGAACTGGACGATTTGTTTGTATAGCCTCTTTTGCAATTCGACTTGCAGTTTCGTACCCTACATGTGGATTAATGGCTGTTATAATTCCTACACTTCTTTCCACCATTTCTCTGCACCTTTCAATATTAGCTGTAATCCCTTCAATTGTATATTGTCTAAATACTTTTATACCATTTTGTAAAATTGATAATGATTGTAACAAGTTAAATACTAATACTGGCTCCATTACATTTAACTCCAACTGTCCCGCTTCCGAAGCTAAGCTAATCGTATGATCGTTTCCAATGACTTGAAACGAAATTTGATTAATCACTTCACACATAACAGGATTTACCTTCCCTGGCATAATGGATGATCCTGGTTGCCGTGCAGGTAAATTAATTTCATTTAACCCTGTTCGAGGACCCGAGCTCATTAATCTTAAATCATTGGCTATTTTCGATAAATTAATTGCTAATATTTTTAAAGCACTTGATAACTCGGTGTAAGCATCTGTATTTTGCGTAGCATCCACAAGATCTTCTGCTGTTTTAAAAGGTAAATGAGTGATGTCAGCTAAATACTTGGCCACTTTTTTAATATACTCAGGTAACGCATTTAAACCAGTTCCGACTGCCGTTGCTCCCATATTAATTTGATATAATTCATTTAGAGATCCCATTAGGCGTCGTAAATCGCGAGTAATGACTCGACGATAAGCACCAAATTCTTGTCCCAACCGTATAGGGACAGCGTCTTGAAGGTGAGTACGACCCATTTTAATGACACTATCAAATTCTTGTTCTTTTTCTGACAGAACCTGGATTAAATCTTCAAGTTCCTTTGTCAAACCTTTAGCTAAGTTTAAACAGGCGATATGAATAGCTGTCGGAAAAGCGTCATTGGTTGACTGAGCCATATTTACATGCGTATTCGGACTGACTTTTATATACTCGCCCTTCTTACCACCTAAAAACTCAATCGCTCGATTCGCAATTACTTCATTTGCATTCATATTAAAGGACGTACCTGCCCCGCCTTGAATAGCGTCTACGATGAAGTGGTCATTGAGTTTACCTTCTATTACTTCTTCAGAAGCTTCTACAATTGCATCAGCAATTTGTGGATTCAATGCTCCAACATCACGGTTGGCTAAAGCTGCTGCTTTTTTTACATATCCGAACGCTTTAATTAATTCCTGATGCGGCGGATATCCTGTAATTGGAAAGTTTTCTTTTGCTCGCATCGTTTGAATTCCATAATACGCTTCTGATGGAACCTTTTTTTCACCAATTAAATCCCGTTCAACTCGATATTTTTCCATATGAAAATCCCCTTTTTAACTTAACTAAATTAGATTTAGTTTTCTAACTCTCGTGCGATTCAATGCACGATTTCTCTACGTTGATAATATTATTATATGTTAACGGTTATTTACCGTTAATTGCCTTCGATAAACCTTTTACCTATTTTTTGTCTTAGCTAACCAAGCCCCACCTATAACTCCAGCATCATTCCCTAATGTTGCTGGTACAATGGAAACACTTTGGGCCACTCGGGGTAACACAAATAACTGAAAGTGATTTTCTAATGGCTTCAGTAATGTTTCACCAGCTTTAGAAACCCCACCACCAATAACTATTTTTTCAGGGTTAAGGGAATTGGCTAAATTAGCAAGTGCAAACCCTAAATAATATGTAATATGATCAATGACTTTCAAGGCACACTCATCGTTTTTCTCAGCCGCTTCGAACACCATTTTGGCATTTATATTTCCATTTGCTAACAAGCTATTTGGAAAATCACTGACAAATTCTTTAGCTATTCTAGATATTCCTGTTGCAGAACTGATTGTTTCAAGGCAACCCGCTTTTCCACAATTACATGGAAATCCACCTTTTGGTATCGCTGTAATATGACCAATTTCACCGGCCATTCCATTTACTCCATGTACGATTGAACCATTCACAATAACCCCTCCGCCAACTCCAGTTCCTAAAGTAACACATAATAAATTTTTAGCTCCATTACCAGCACCACGCCACATTTCACCTAAAGCAGCAATATTAGCGTCATTGTCAATTGTTACTGGAAGACTTGTATCCATTTCTAAACGATCTTTTAAATGGAAGTCTTTCCAACCAATATTAACGGCTTGATAAATATATCCTGTTTCCATATTGATAAACCCAGGTGCTCCCATTCCAATTGAATGTAACCGATCTTTGGAAACTCCTAGGTGTTCTAACGCTTGATCAATCCATTTTGCTATATCAGTTGTAATATTTGTTCCACCATTAGTTGTATTTGTTGGAACTTCTCCCTTAAATATTATATCTCCATACGGATCGACAAACGCTAACTTGATTGTTGTACCGCCGAGGTCTACCCCGACAAACCATTTTGTAACCATCTAATCAACCTTTCTGTTGCTCACGTTGTTCTTTCTTTAGAATAAGCAAAGCAGCTTGATATGACTGTTTATCAACCATCCCTGATTCGTACAACTCTCGAATTTCATCTTCCATCATTAAGGAATCTACACTTCGATTTTTTGTATAAATAAATGTCCCGAATTTTTTTAATAATTGTTGAACATCATAGAACGTATTCATTATCATCACCCTCCTTACACATTATATCAACTTCTATTTCATCAACAAATATTTCAATATACAATTGTTTATTAATTTGTCACATAAAAAAGCCCTTATTTGTTCTAACATATAAAGAGAACATTTTATAAGGGGGACTCATTTATGGACAGCTTTACTTATTTTATTTTAGGATTACTTGTACTAGTAAGTGCAGTAATTATCGCAGTTTATTGTATAAATAAAAAGAAATCATTTGTCTTAGCTATTGTTTTAATAGCTGTTGGATTTATTTTAGCTTTTATTGGTTTATTTAACTCAGAACACGAAGAATCTCAAAACGCTGTATCATCCATTGAAGACGTTAAACACGATTGGTAAAATTAGAAAAATTTGAAAATCGCTATCAACATAAAAAATAATAATGGTAAATAGGAAATAAATTCAAATCTCCATATTTTTTGTAATATTTCATATTGAATAAGTTGTCCTAACAGGATGGAAAAATAAAAAAAGAGAACAGAAATGAAATGAAGCCAAATGCCTACCTCTCTTATTTTCCATTCGATACCAAATAACAAAAATAAAAAAAACAATACACCCCATAACACTCGTGACTGTCGATGAAAGTAACCCATCATCGGATGAAAATGGATGAAAGCAAGTGCGACCATAGCTAGAGTGACAAGACCGACTAATATTTCAATGAATTGTAGAGAAAATACTGACACAAAGCGACCGATAATATAGCCTAAATAAACGGTAAATGCAAAAAACATAGTGACAAGAAACACTTGAAGTCGAATTGGCATTATTCTTTTTGATATCATTAATCCACCAATGGCGAATCCCATAAAAATACTGTAAAATATTCCTACCATGCCATTAATCATTATTGTTCCTCCTTCTTAATAGTGAAACAAGCCTTTTTTCATCTATATGTGAAAAAAAAATGAATAAGACACTAAAGTAAGAGGAGATAAAGTGAACCTCATTGAGTGTGGATTTTCCTTCATCCCCATCAATGTTATCTAGAACCTATTGTGGTGTCACTGGAGGCCTAACACCTACTTTGTCTTCCTTATTTCCTCAAAGCCTTGAGGTGGGAGTCTTTGCGCAAGTTAAGGAGATAAAATAAAGGAGTGTAACATGGAAGATAAACTAAAAGATATTATTAACCGTGGTCTATACGGCAATCCTGAAATTAAATCAGAAGAACGTAATCTATTCTTAACTACCATTATTGAACGTATTCACCTTGCCTTAACGAAACGTCAAGTAATTCATAAGGGAATGTATGACCAGGCAGTGACCATTTTAAATACCGCTCATAACATTCGCATATACATTAACGGAAACTTATCGTATCATCTTTATTCAAATTATGTGAAAGAAGCCAATAAATATAATGTACCGTTTACAATCGTTAATGCGAATGAAGAAACACCGATTGGACTCGTCATTGCAACCGAAAACCTAGCTATTAATAAATCAGAAATATTTATTAAAGATGACTTTTATCAAATAGATTTCGATTTAAAAAAGTAAGCTAAGCATATGCTTAGCTTACTTTTTTTGAATTTAATAAGATTAACGATCAGGATCAAGTGGGTGTATTCCAGTTGGTCTTCGATTTTTTAACGGAATCGGTGATCGCAATAAAACATCACGAAACCCTCGGTAGGAAAAAGGCAGGAACGGCCATAAATATGGTGTTTGAAAACCTTTCATACTTGTTAATAAAAGAATAAATAAGACAACTCCAACTACATATCCACCTAAGCCAAATATCGCAGTACTTATTAATAAAAGCACTCTTATTAACCTATTGGCTAAACTTAATTCATAGCTTGGCGTTGCGAATGACCCCACAGCAGCAACGGCTAGATATAAAACAACTTCTGGTGAAAACAAGCCTACTTCAATAGCAACTTCACCAATTAATATCGCAGCAACCAACCCGAGTGCAGTCGCCAGCGCACTAGGCGTATGGATAGCAGCCATTCTCAACATTTCTATACCAATTTCCGCTAATAAAAATTGAACATATATAGGGACTTGCCCTTCATCATTCGGTCCAATATAAGCTAACATTTCTGGAAGTAGGTGTTGATTTGTCGCAAATAAATACCAAAGAGGTAGTAAAAAAATTGATGCCCATACAGCTGTAAAACGAACAGCTCTTAAAGCTGCACCGATGATTGGTTTTTGACGGTATTCCTCAGCATGTTGTAAATGGTGCCAAAACGTTGTCGGTGTGATCATGACACTCGGAGAACCATCGACCATAATAACAACGTGTCCTTCAAATAAATGAGAGGCAACGACATCTGGACGCTCTGAATACCGTACCATTGGATAGGGATTATAATGTTGCCCGAAAATAAATTCCTCTATCGTTTTATCTCCCATTGGTAGTCCGTCTGTATCAATTAAATCAAGCGCTTGACTAATTTTATCGACAATATTAGGATCAGCAATATCTTCTATGTACGCTATACATAAATCTGTTTTTGACCTTCTCCCCACTCGTTTATATTCGATCCTTAACGTACGGTCACGAACTCTTCTACGAGTCAAAGCTGCATTTTCAACTAGCGTTTCTACATATCCATCTTTGGCTCCACGAATTACTTGTTCGGTATCAGGCTCTTCAGGACCTCTTACTGGATATGTTCTCGTATCCATTAAAATAATTTGATCCAATCCATCCACAACCAAAGCAGCTTGTCCTGCTAAAACATCATCAACAATTGCATCTAAATCATCATTTGTATCAATTTCAACATATGGTATACGAGTATGTGTAAGGGTTTTTAATGGGTCTCCTTGTAAATCTTCCGGTTTCAGCAAAAGAAGTTCTCGTTGTATTTGTGTTAATGAAAAGTCTTTAGCAAAGCCATCAACGACAAAGAGAGCCATTGGAACCTTCCCATACTCTAAATCCAAATGGATTATATCGAAACTTTTATCCACACCAAGCGCTTCTTTTAAATACTGTATATTCTCCTCAATACTTTTAGAAACAGGATGTAAAATATTCTTTTTTGCCAAAGTAAATCGCCTCCACTTCATATACATTTTTTGCAAAAGTGGTAGTTTTAATGCAAAAAAAGAAATGGTGTCAGGATACCTTCATTAAATGAAGGTATCTGACACCAATTGTTATAATATTATTTAGAGAATAGATAGTGATACACTAGCTTCCACGTGTTTACGAGGGAATCAAAGTGTGTTCTTTCATGAGCATGTGATGCATCAATACCAGGGCCAACTAATCCATGAATAATATCATGACCCGAACGAATGGCAGCCGAAGCATCTGAACCATAATAAGGGTAAATGTCTACAGCATAGTTTAGATTCTGTTCTTTTGCAATTTGAACTAATTTCTTTCTCAAACCAATATGGTACGGTCCACTAGAATCTTTGGCACAAATAGAAACACAATATTCTGTTGTAGCTTGTCCGTCCCCTATTGCCCCCATATCAACGGCTAAATATTCAACAGTTTCAGGTGGTATATTAGAGTTACCTCCATAACCGATCTCCTCATTATTCGAAATCAGAAAATGTGTCGTATACGGTAGTTTCCGTTGTTCTTCGATAATTAATTGAATCGTGTTCATCAAGATAGCAACACTAGCTTTATCATCAAGGTGGCGCGATTTCACAAAACCATGGTCCGTAACTTGAAACCTAGGATCAAAAGAGACAAAATCTCCCACTTCAATTCCTAATTCACGTACTTCGTTTGCATTTGTAACGGGTGCATCGACACGAACTTCTATATTTTTTTCATCGCGTTTAATTTCACCAGCATTTTTATACACATGAACTGAAGACTGGTGTATCAGGATCGTCCCTGTATATTCTTTTCCTTCACTCGTTTCAATTTGACAATATTCACCTTCAACTGCGTTCCAACGAAATCCACCAATCATCGTTAAACTTAAGCGACCATCGCTTTTTATTTCCTTAACCATTGCCCCTAACGTATCCACATGTGCTGTTATCATCTTATGTTCTCGGTCATTTTCACCAGGAAGCGTCACAATTAAACCACCTTTACGATTTCTCTGCATTTTTACACCTAAAGGCTTTAATTGATTTTCTACAGCAGCAATCACTTTTTCCGTATTCCCTGAAGGGCTTGGAATGTTAACTAGCTCTTCAAGTGTATCGATCACATTTTGCACATTAAATTTTTCCATGTAAGATCCTCTTTTCAAATTTATTAATCATATTACACATTTTTATTACATAAACATAACTGAATAATAGGCTGTCTATATCCATTGGAGGTAGCATATGAACAAGAAACTACTTTTCATAAGTACTTTATTTATTATTGTTGTTATTTTATTGCTGACTTTATTTGATAGAAACTCTGCTTCTTTAGAAACGCTTACATTCGAACCAATCGATGAGCAAGTAGAATATATTAATGCGAATACATCATTACAATTTCTTACGATTGAAGATGAAGATGAATATTCGATCGATTGGAGCATTGGTTCACAATTAAACCAAAATGCTTATTTAAGAAAAGATATTTCCTTCTTATTCGAAGATGGTAGATTGACGCAAGTAATGTCAAAGTTGGAAAAGAATAAACAAGAATTAAAGACAAGAAAAGTCATAGAAGGTGAGGATAGTGGTCACTTTCAAGCTTTATCTTTCCACCACTCTGAAATTCATTATCCGAACGATGACATTAAAAGTCGATTAACAATTAGTTGTGATGAACTGTATATCATTGATTCACCATTAAGTCCTATACGGTCCTTCAAAGAACCATCTGACGAAAAAGAACTAGAAGGAAAAAGAATTCTCGATTATATCGTTGAGCAACAATTAGCATATATTTGGAAAGGCATGTTGAATTACTATAACATTAATGAAGATCAGTACACGTCTTTTCCAATAACTAATCTATGTAAGTATAAGGAACTCCCTAACCTAACTGAAAATGAAACAACTAAATTAATTCATAAGATTTGGGAAAGTATATACAAGGAATATTTTTTTGGTATGCAAGAAGCACATAATTTAGGAATTCAACCTGTTGGTAGTACTGTTCCACTTGTTTTACTCTCCAAAAACAATGATCATTTCATCATTCTTTTTCAAACGATAAAAGAGGAAAAAGTTCAGCATATCAAAACCTTACCGTTCTAATTTCTCTTTTAATTCGCCATACGGCTCTTCTGTCGGTGAGTAAAATAATGCTTCATTGACAGCTTCAAGGGCCTTTTCTATTTCACCTAACTCGACGTATACTAAAGCGAGATTATAGTGTGCTTCATGAAAATCATGACGTAATTGAACCGTACGATTAAAACTGTCTTTTGCTTCGGTAAATTTACTTAGATGTACTTCGGTATATCCTAATAAAAAGTGTAGTTCAGGAATTTCAAGTTTTCTTCCTTTCAAACTTAATAATAATGGGTATGCTCTATCATACTCTTCTTCCTCTAGTAGTTCCTGAACAAACTGTAAGTGTACAATAGGTGACCCTGTCTTTTGTTCATTCATCGTTCCAAATACAAATAATCCATATCCTACACAAACGATAAAACCAAACAAGATGAATTGTCTAATACGAACGGTCTGCTTCGGCAGCTGTACTACAAATGAGGCCAAGAAACCTCCTAATAAACCACCAATATGAGCCCCGTTATCTATCATTGGAACTAAAAACCCTAAGCTAAGGTTAATCACTAGAATAACGATAACACTCATTCCCATTGTTCGAAAAAATAATTTACGGTGATTAACTCCAAAGTACAACAATGCTCCAAAACAACCAAAGATGGCACCAGAAGCACCCGCTGCAACTTGTTCATTAAAGGCATAACTAGCTATAGACCCAAATAAACCTGCGACTAGATAAATAAACAAAAAACGCCAACTACCATAAATCCTTTCTACCGCACTACCTAAATAGAAAAGAGCAAAGGAATTCATAAAAAAGTGAAGAAAACCGATATGTAAAAACATCGCTGTTAAAAGGCGCCAATACTCACCTGCTTCAATTAAAGGGTTGTATTTAGCTCCAAATTCGATTAAAGTTAAAATTCTCATACTTCCGCCATTAATTTCAAGTAACCCGAACATTATTGAGATTACAATTAATAAAAAATAAGTAAACCTCGGTTTTCCGAATGTAAAAATCGCTTTCTCTGCATTCAATCTTTCTTCAGCCTTAGCTACAACTTCTTTTCTTAACCTTCTGATTTCTTGTTGAATTTCTTCAACATCTATACCTTCCGTATCTACTCCATCAGCGTCTAATTCCATTGAGATTTGTAACCGCTCAAGTTCACTAATTTTACTCCCGTACTCAGCTTCAATCAAGTATGAGTGCATTACCGTTTTTTGCTGAGCAGTCGTAGTAGGTTTTACAAATAAATGCTCTGAAGAATCAACAGGACGATATGTTGAGACATATATATTTTCGGCTTCTATCTTACGAGAACTAAGTTGTCTCCGTAACCCATTGAACTTAACTAAAGTCGTTTTCATATCTTCTTTCAAGCGATTACTCCAATTAATATCTTTACGTATAATTCGAATAATCTTAGAAGGTTCATGATCTTCTTCTTCTAACCATATTTCGTTACAGTTTGGATTAACTTCAATAACTCGCATCCCTTTATGAATGACTAGATGGTGGACAAGTTGCCAGTAAAATAAATCATGTTGCAAAACGTCCATTGCCTCACCCTTTCATGGATTGGTCATTCTTTAGTAGATTCAATACTTCCGTTAGTTTTTCAAAAGTAGCAAGTGGTTGGTGTTCAGTTGTTGCTGGCATTCCTCTTGTATTCAAATAGATTGCGTCCCACCCCGCTTCGATGGCACCACAAATATCGTGTTCCCAAGAATCCCCTATAAACAATTTCTCACCAGAATGACTCAGTCGTTCTAGAGCCAAATCAAATATAGCTCGATTTGGTTTAGCAACTCCTAATTCTTCTGAGACAAAAATATGTTCGTCACAAATGAAATTTTCCAAGCCTAATTTCTTTACTTTTCGGTATTGAGTATCTGCTGTACCGTTGGTTATAATCCCAACTGTAATATTTCGTTGTTTTAGTTCATTCATAATCTCGATTAACCCTTCAAAAGGTTCACTAAATGAACTAACTATTTCATAGTAATGGGCATGAAATGCATCTGCTTCATCGTCAGAATAAGGTAAATGATATTGTTTCATCGTATCATGGTAGCGCCAGCGACGATATGTTCTTGCATCAATTTGCTTTGTTTCAAATTGCTTCCAATAAATATCGCTATATGATTTAAAAGTTTTAAACCATACAGATATGTCGATTTTGTTCACTAGCTGGTTTGTTTCTAACCACCTCTGTTGCTGCTGTTCAAGACAATAACAAATTGCCTTTTCAAAGGCCTCTTCATGACTGAATAATGTATTGTCTAAATCAAAACAAATAGTTCTCCACCGCATTTCACCAACCCCCTTTCCTTATTATACCAAGATTAAGGCCTTCCTCACCACTTATACGATACGAAAAAGGCACTGTCTTTATAAATGACTGTGCCTTTTTCAATATTATTTTATTTATGCATTATTCGTCGTTTCCGTTCTAGGACTAAACATGATTTGAGACATAAACTTCTGTCTTAAACCAGGAATTTTCATCGTAAGTCTCACTGCCGACTTTCTAATCCATTGTTGTCCAAGTAATACATTAAGAATTCGATAACGAAAGCGATAGACAAAATAGGCAATTACAATCATAGATAAACGAGATAACATACAATCTCCTCCTTCGCTCATAATTTGCCTTATTTCAGTTTCATTTATTCTATTTATTAAATTTTAATACAGGTTTCATCGCTTTCTTTAATATATCAGCTGAATGATGAAGCTTTTCTTGCTCATCAGCATTTAAGTCAAGTTCAACGATTTCTCGTACACCACTTCGATTGACAATCGCAGGAACACCAATGTAAATATCATTTAATCCATAATGTCCTTCTAATAATGCGGAAACTGTTAATACGGAATTTTCATTTCGTAAAATTGCCTTTGTAAGACGCACAAGTCCCATTGCAATCCCATAATAAGTTGCGCCTTTACGTTCAATAATATGGTAGGCCGCATCTCGAACATTAACAAAGATTTCGTCTAATCCTTCTTTTGTAATACTCGATTCCTTATCTTCAACATACCGTAAGATCGGTCTTCCACCAATGTCAGCGTGACTCCAAATCGGTAATTCAGTATCTCCATGCTCACCCATAATATAAGCATGAACATTTCTTGAATCAACATTAAAGTATTCGCTTAATAAAAATCTGAAGCGTGCCGTATCTAAAATCGTTCCCGAACCAATGACTCGTTCTTTAGGTAATCCTGAGAACTTCCACGTCGCATATGTTAAGATATCTACTGGGTTTGTAGCTACAAGGAAGATACCATCAAAACCAGCATTCATCACTTCAGTAACTATTTTATGAAAAATAGCTGTATTTTTCTCCACTAAATCAAGTCTTGTTTCACCAGGCGCTTGGTTTGCTCCAGCTGTAATCACTACTAGATCCGCATTTTTACAATCGGCGTAAGTCCCTGCCCAAATTTTCATTGGTGTTGAAAAAGGCAAGCCGTGATTTAAATCCATCGCATCTCCTTCTGCTTTTTCTTTGTTAAGATCAATAAGTACCATTTCATCTGCAACTCCTTGATTTAAGAGTGCATATGCATAGCTTGATCCTACAAATCCAGTACCGATAATGACTACGCGACTACTTTTTGAGTTGTCCATTAATTTGCCACCTTTCTTAGGATTAAATATACGTAGAATGTACATTAAGACATATTTTTTCCTCAATAAGTCGAACGTTCACCATTTGTAAATACTTGTGCAAAGTAGCGTCACTAACTATTCTCTCTCAACTGCATTAAAGTAATAAAAACAATAGAGCTCCAGCGATACCTCCCGTTCCTGTACAAAATAAGGTAACTGTATCGTTATTTACAAACGGTAACCCTTTGATCCTCATTGTCTTTTATGAACAATGAAATAAGCGTTCGGTTGATCGATGACATATTTTACTTTGATATTCCACTTGATATAATGCTCCAATAAAAGTATCTCAGTCAACACTTAAACACAGAATCTTCAGTTATAATCATCTGAACAGGAATATCAAATAATTCTACTGGTACCCTTGTGACCAGCTGTTTCTCAAAAGCAATTGCACATGTTTGCCCAAGATAATTAACTAAATACCGATCATAATATCCTCCACCATACCCTAATCGATTACCCTCCCTATCAAAAGCTACTCCAGGAACGATAATCAAATCAATCTTCTCACACTCATAGGGTAAACATACATTTTCCTTAGGTTCTTTTAGTTGAAAATAAGTATTTTCAAGTTCATTAAAGTCTGTTATTTTGAAGAAAACCATGGTACTCAATTCTGGATAAGTCCTTGGAACAACAACGTTTTTTCCGTCTTGCCATGCTTTTTTAATAATTTTATATGTATCCACTTCTTTACCTCTGGAGATGGTAATCGCTATAGTATTCGCATTTTTCCAAGAGACAGTTGAACATAAATGTTCTTGTATCATTTTACTATTATGCATGTATTCTTCTTCAGTCATCTCATTTAACTTTTCTTTTACTAGGGATCGCAATTCTTTTTTCCGTTTCATTTTTCCACCTCCAAGATTCATTTATTTTTTTTTACCCCTAACAAAAAAGACCGCAAACCCTAAAAGTATAGGTTATTGCGGTCTCATTTGTTTACCTTACTTCGTTTCACGATGTAAAGTGTGTTTCTTAAGTCTTGGGCTATATTTTTTTAGCTCAATACGCTCAGGGTTTTCGCGTTTATTTTTAGTAGTGATGTAGTTACGATCACCAGTTTCAGTGCAAGCTAAAGTTACTTGTACGCGCATAATGTTCTCCCTCCAAACCTCTTGTTATCATTCATACCTTTAAATGATAGCAAAGATATGCCGCAGTAGCAAGTGTATCTTTTTTACACTTTTAGGGATAATCTTTGAAACGCTTGATTGTAGTCATTTATGACATCCACAAATGTAGCATGCGACCACGTAAGCGGTGCAACGGATAGCGGTTCCCCTGTATAAGGGTGAATTTGCTCAGCGAGTAACCCACTACTGAGCGCATGTCCACAAACCCATTGGAATATTTCATAAGCTGGCTTAAGATCAGCTAGGCTCTCCGCTTGAAGAATATGCCATTTGGCGACCCACAACGTACAAATAATCCATGGATTACCAGGAATTTCCTCTAAATTTTCGGATTGTTTAAAGTATGTATCATTCTCATATCGAGCATATCCGCCTACGTCTGTTTTTACCCTTAACCTCTCGCTAATAATATTCATGGTCTTCTTCACTCTCTCATCCTTTGCATCATACATTCCGAAGGCAAATAGACCATAAAGACTACTTTCAGGAGTCTGATCTTTTTTAATCTCCCCCGTCGTTTCATCTTTATATATCCCCCGAAAAAATGTCCCGTTATCTTTATCAAAAAGAAATTCTTCCATTCCTTCTTTTATTCGCTTCGCACCTAGTTCATAACGTTCAGCACTCTCTTCTTCACCTAAAAGATGAGCAAAGCGAGAAGCTGCAAGCAAACCACCGTAGACGGAACTAGCTGTAAATGTAAAGATGCCTCGACGTTCTTCCCATAAATCATAGGATGGTGAAGGTAAATTTAATTCTTCATCAATAAATCGCAACAAAAATTCAGCACTTGGAAAAACAAGAGGACGGTAGAGTGATTGCGCAAATTCAATATCTCCCGTAGCAGCATAATCTTCCCAAAATGCCCACAATACAAGGGCCGTTTCATCTTCTTGTATTGGCAATTGTTCTTCTCCATTTTCCCCAATAAGAGGGTGCCAACTTGAACCAATTGAACCATCAGGATTGTATTTATGATACAAATATCCTTCATCTGATAACACTTCACTACATCGCCTAAAAAAATTTCGAACCATCCCATGGTAACCCGCTTTAACCATCGCTTGTGCGATTAAAGCCCCATCTCTTGGCCACATATAACTATAGTGGTCTTGGTTATATTGCAAGATATCCGAATCATTTGCAGCCATAATATATCCATTTTCATTGGTTTGTGTCCGAATGACAAGAAGACTTCGTTTATATAAATTAATCATCTCTGGAGAAAAATTAGCCATCAACACTTCCCCTTTGTTGACCCAACTTTTCCAATACATATGAACTTTGTTTAATGTTCTTTGAATCCCCGTTTCAATTACGTACTCATTTAAAGCTTGTACTTCTTTTAAGGACTTACCAACTGTCATCCAATAAAAAGCTTCTTTCGTAACCTTTGGTGGGAGTGTTCCTTCTAACGAAAAAGTACTATCGACCGAGCCTTGTGCGATGGGGTTAAAATGAAGTTTTCCATCTTCCGCATCTCGAAAAGTCCCTTCTTGAGAGTGAAAACGTTTGACCCCTGTTGTATATTGCTTAATTCCTTCCTCTTCAAAGCAACCATTAAATAAAAAGTACTGATTTCTTTTATAATGAATCATCGTGCGGTCTTTAGGTGAAAAAAAAGCAGTATCTCCTACTTCATTCTCGTAAATAGCAAGATCTTGATGAAAAAACAATTTAATTTCACGGTGTTCATTGGATAAATTCTCTACTGAAAACTTACGAATAAACACCATTTCACGTTGGTGTACTCCCTCTTCTACTCGAATCGCAATTTGTTGTTCTGGTAATACAGCTTGACTATTAGTGACAAGTGAATCATTATGGTAATCGGTTTGGATCGTCCATTGATCTGAACTCAACCAGAAAAAGGAATGATCAATCCAGACCCCAATCCGATTTGGGTGGCCTTGGACATGGTTTTGATGACCGACATATGGAAAGTATATATCTCTTACTTGAAGATCCTTATCGATATTAACGAGTAGTTTACCGTTTCCTACTACGAGTTCCCTAGGCACAATAAAGCCCTCCTACAATTTTTGTTAATTCTCTTTAGTTAGTGTTTATTCTTCACTTAACCCCTAATTTTTCTATACTTATTTGGCAACTTAGTAATTCTAATAAGAGTTTGTTTGAATAGTATCGTTTCACCAAATAAAATAATTCCTTTATTTATCTTACTGACCTTCTATTTTTCAAACAAGCAGTCTATTTTGTCTATTCCTGTCATATGTAGAGTTTGCAGGGGGTAAACAGGATAAAAAAAGTTTTTCGTCCAATTTCGCTTATGAAAATAAGGTTTTATGAAGAATTTTGGTTTATTATGGGAAAACTTGAAAAAGAGTATTGACAGTAGCAGTATAATGATAAGAGGCACATAAATATATGTATCCCGCAACAACTGGCAGTAACAACTAATGAATACAGACTATATGGCCAAGTCCTGTGGCAATGACTGTGTGACCCACATCGTGTAGGCCTCAACTAACCATCAGTGGAGAAGAGGAACAGCCTCACTGATGGAAGTTTCATTTTTTCTTGAGAGAGAAAGGGGATTTACATGGAAATCGTTATCATTGTACTTTTCGTCTTAGCAATAGTTCTAATCGTAGCTTCTTTATTTATGAAAGACCGTACAAAAGACCTTGAAAATCAATTAGATGGGTTTACAATGACTTTCATGCAAGAAATTTATCAACTCAAAAAAAAGATAACGATTTTAGAAGAAGAACTATTGTCTGGAAGCGAAGACACATTTCTTAATCAAACAATGAAAAAAAACACAACAAGTGGACTTATAAACGAAGTAGCTTCCTATTACGAAGCTGGTTATTCTATAGAGAAGATTGCAGAATTAACAACCCTTTCAGAAAATGAAGTCTTAGGATTGATTGCTTCTTATCAACGTAAAGATGGACAGTAGAAACGAGGGATAAAATGACGAAAAAGACAGTTCAAGGAATAGCAGCAGGCATTATTCTAGCTACCAGTATTTTTGCCTTTATGTACTTTTTTCAAACAACACAAGCTGAAATTGAACAAGAAGATATGGAAATACCAGAAATAGAGTTAAGTAGTGAAGAAATGATGGATATTTTAAAGGACCAAGGCTTTATTATTTTAGAAGAGGATGAATATCAACTTTTATTAAAAGGCAAAGACGAAGCTACTTCAAAAGACGACGAAGATATGGAACTGGAGCAACAACCTCATACGATTCATTATACAATTATCGAAATTCAAAGCGGAATGAGCAGTACAGAAGTTGCGAATTACTTAGAAAAAGTAAATGTTTTAGAAAACACCGATGCATTTTTAGAATTTTTACGAGACAATGATCTCACCCATCATATTAAAGCTGGAGAATTCGAATTAAACAGTACGATGACGATCGAAGAAATTGCGTTAGAAATTACACAATAAACTTTTTTATGAGAAAGAGGCTAACAACATTCTGTCAGCCTCTTTCTCATAACTATTAATCATTATTTTCTTCGTCTTCATCCACTGCTGGAGTATTTACCGATGGGCTTTGACGTCTTTCTTCTAACTCAAAGAATTTATCCATTACACCACTAAGTATGTTTCTGGAAATTGTTGCACTCGAATTTCTATTCATATTTGGTACAACAACAGCAACAGCCACTTTCGGATCATCATAAGGAGCATAAGCTACAAACGTTTGGTTATTCCCCCTATTATTTAAAACCTGGGCGGTACCTGTTTTCCCTGCTAGTTGATAAGGTTTATTGGCAAGAGCTCGACCTGTACCTCTTGATCCTACGATAACTTGCCTAAATCCTCTCTGAACATGTCGAATATGTTCATCGCTCATTTCGACACGATTCATAACAGATGGTTGAAATTGATTGACAACTCGACCTAGTTCTTCTTTTGATGAACCTGGTTCCCTTATTTCTTTTACAAGTTGTGGTTTCATACGATATCCATCATTTGCAATCGTTGCAACATATTGAGCTAATTGAAGTGGCGTATACGTATCGAACTGTCCGATTGCAAAGTCAAGTAAGTTACCTGGTTGTTGAACGCCACCATTAACCCCTAACCCTTCAGAAGGTAAATCAATTCCTGTTTCAACTCCAAGGCCGAATTGATTTAAATAACTTCTAAAATCTCCATAAGATCCAGCTAAGTCGTTCCAACAACATTGCGAACTATAATTAAACCCTGCCATTCTCATCACTATATGAAACATATAAACGTTCGATGACCTTTCTAATGCTGTAGTACTATTGATATTCCCCATAGTAGCGACAGAACGCTTCGTCTCTCCGCCCACTCGAATCGGTGCATCATGTATAATTGAATTAGGATTAATTACCCCCGAATGTAAACCTGCTAATACAGTAGCTCCTTTGATAGTAGAGCCCATCTCAAAAGACTTATTGACAACACCAAAATGATCAAAATCATTTCCTTCATAACCAGCCATTGCATAAATGTCTCCCGTTTTCGGATCCATCATCACAACATAAGCAGCCGGATCACGTAAATAGGCCCCACGATTTCCTTCCACTTCTCTACGAAGGATGTCCTCAACTCCTATTTGCAACTCCATGTCCACCGTCAGGACAAGGTCATTTCCTCTTTGTCCTAATTTTTCAATTGCTGTACCAACTACTGAACCACGACTTGTAATATTTTCGACCACAGCTTTTTGGCCTCTAAGCGCCTGTTCATACTGAAGCTCAAGAAAACTCGTTCCAACGATATCAGACCTGTCGTAGCCTCTTGATAAATAAAAGTCCAAGCTTTCTTTTGGAATCGACCCTGTTCGTCCAAAGAAGCTTTTGAACGTATTTTCATAGACATATTTTCTTGTGGCATCTGGTAAAATATCAACACCTGGTAATTCTGCAAGATGCTCAATGATCGAATGAGCTTCTTCTGTCGTTATTCCTTGTTTAATTCTTTGTGGCGCAAGTGCATACCCACGGTCCATTTCACGTTTAATTGCTAATACTTTCTTTTCTTCTTCAGTTATTTCAGAGAAGTCTTCATCCGTAATCCGCTTTAAAGTTAATTCATATTCCTCTGAATTGTCTAAACTCTTTCGCTCGTCTACACTAACTTTGTCTAGTGCTTGTTCACGCCTCGTCAGTATCCAAAAATCTTTCATATCCCGTTCTGTAATATTAGATGTTTCTAATTCAATTAAATGAGACAATTTTTGAGCGACTTCTAATTTTTCTCGTTCTGATGGACGCGGTGGCTGAGTATACGTAAGAGATAATTCTAATTCATTATCAACTACGATATTCCCATAACGGTCATACATTAAGCCTCTTGGAGCATCAATCCTTGTAGTGACATTACTCGTCCGTTCTAATTCTCTCGTAAAATCTTCCCCTTGAACGATTTGAACGACACCTAACCTTAGGATAAGAGCAGAGAATAGAATAAATACCGCAAAGAATAGTAAATTTAACCGCGCTGGGACATGGTTCTTTTTCTTTTTTTGATTTGTCATTTTTATTTCCTCTCTATAGAATAAACTTCATTATTGTACATGAAAATAGAAGCCAACTCAGAATAAAATGTCAGGCACCTTGAAGATGAGCTTAGACACTTATGAGTCAGCCTCTTGTTATTTTTTGAAATAGAAAACCCGCGAATGCCGTTGCCCTATTGTTTCAAGAACCTACACTCGTAGGTGGGTGTTCGCAAAACATTTTCCAACGTCCTAATATTTAGGCATGTTGTGCAATGTTAAATATAGAACTCCCTTTTTAAATCCACGGTTCGAAACAAGTAGAAGCTAACTAACACGGCAGGTTTGATGTTTATGTTTGTATAACTATTATATCATATTAAAATGTTATTTTAAAAGTTTAGATTTATTTTCCCATACTTTTTAACAAATTTAAACACTCGTACCCCCACTATCTCCTTCGCCCTTTTGTTGGCGAGAGAAACTATAAGTTTCTCCACCTTTATTAAGAGGGATTTTCACTTTTCTAATAAAGAAATAAATTAATAAGTGACCTGCACCTAAAATTAGAAATAGCCCTGGTATTCCATGTTCTTCATTAAAGATCGTAATAGTTAATATAAAGGCAAGTACTGAAGCAATCCTCCCTGAATTTAAAAATAATTCACGAACGACAATATATTCTACACGCATTTCAGCTGCCTTCCATCCTTTACCAATCACATCGTAAGTTAAAGATACATACGGAACGAGTAACATTGGATAGGCAATTGAAATAACCACAGCGTACATTATGAGCCTTGTAAAATTTAAATCCGTAATAATAATAAAAATCGCTAAGTACAAAATGGTACCACCAAGCAAAATTGCCTTCTTTCGAAAGGATGGCTTCATGAGACGTGTAGCTAAATAATAACACACAAAAGAAACCGCTGAAGCGACCAACCCATACGTACCTATAGCAAGTTCACTACCAGTAGCAATATACACCCATACAACTATTACAAAAACAAATGTCCCTTCTCTTAACCCTTGAAAAAAATGGGCGTGAAGAACATGCCTCCAATTATCGTTTCGCTTTCTCTCTTTTAATACCGTAAGAAAAGAGAAACTTCCTGAAGCTGGTCTTCGCTTGAGAAATAAACTAGTGATAACTGCAATAACAAATAAACTTAACGATATGCCAAAAATTATTTTATAACCAATAAGCTTTTCCATTCTTGTTATAATAAACCCTGCTAAAATAGGACCAATCATCCCAGCAAAAGACGTTAACAAGCCTAAAAAACCATTGAAAAAATCTCTAGTCTCAGGTTCTGTAATTTCAAATGTTAAGACATTAAAAGCTAACCAGTAAAAGCCAAAACCGATTCCTAATAATGACCCTAATAAAATCAAATACTGTGCTGCATTTTCACCTAAAAAAAGAACAGTAAAGAAGAAAACGGATAGGAAGCTAACTCCTAACCGCAGCACGATAACACGATCAATTTTTTTTGCCCACCTTCCAGCAAGAATAAATGTAATCGGCTGCATGACAACGGATGATAAATTATAAAGTGCAATATCAAGAAATTCTCCAGACTGCTTCCATAGATAAACATTTACAAACGTGTTGGATAACGCAATACTTAGTGCATATAATCCACCTATTGTTAATAACAATACTAAATCTCGATTTACTTCCACATCCCCGACTAATTTTTGCAACATTTTCATGCCGTCACTACACCACCTTATGTGTAGTTTGGCGATTTTGCATAGGCGTTATGCAACAAATTCTAGTGAACTGAGTAACCGATTGCTTTAGAAGGTTCTTTCAAATATAAAAAACACCGTTACCCCATCGGCCAACGGTGTTTCACTTATATTATTTAGCTTGGCTATAAAGCTTCGCTACTTCATCCCAGTTTACTACATTCCAAAATGCATTTATGTAGTCTGGACGACGATTTTGGTAATTTAAGTAATACGCATGCTCCCACACGTCTAAGCCTAGAATTGGAGTTTTACCTTCCATGATTGGTGAATCTTGGTTAGCAGTGCTCATCACTTCAAGCTCTCCATTGTTAACAACTAGCCAAGCCCAACCTGAACCGAAACGAGTAGCTCCAGCTTTAGCAAACTCTTCTTTGAAGCTGTCAAGGCTTCCGAATTTACTGTTGATAGCTGCTGCTAAGTCACCAGTAGGCTCCCCGCCACCGTTCGGGCTTAATAAAGTCCAGAATAATGAGTGGTTAGCATGTCCTCCACCATTGTTTCTAACTGCTGTACGAATATTTTCTGGGATAGCATCTAAGTTGCTAATTAGGTCTTCAATTGATTTGCTTGATAGCTCATCTTGACCTTCTAACGCATTGTTTAAGTTTGTTACATATGTGTTGTGATGTTTTCCATGATGGATATTCATTGTTTGCTCATCAATATGTGGTTCTAAAGCATTTGCAGCATAAGGTAATGCAGGTAATTCATATTTTGCCATTTTTCATTTCCTCCTAGATATTTTTAAAATTTAATTTGGAAAAATAATACTATACAGTTAATATATTTAAGCAACAGAAATGTTTACTAAGTTGCTCAATAATTACATTATCAGAAAAAACTTGATCTTGCAATTGATATGTATCTTGTATTTAACCGCATTCTTATTTAATCCACTTTATACTGTACCCTTATTTCAAAAATAGTAATCAAAATATACATATTTACCGGACAAACCCCATATTGTGAATTACGTATATATTAAGGGGGTGTATTATTGAACTGGGTTGAAGCATTATTATTAGGGATGATCCAAGGGATATCTGAGTTTCTTCCTATCTCTAGTTCTGCACATTTAGTAATCGCTGAGAAGATATTAGGAATTCAAATTTCTACGAGTAATTTAACATTCGAAGTCATTCTTCACGCAGCATCTTTACTAGCGGTTATCTGTTTTTTTTGGAGAGATCTATTGGATATTATTAAAGACTTTTTATCATACCTCTTAACAAAGGATCAGAAAGCGCAGGCAAACTATCGATTTGCATGGTTAATCGTAGGTGCGACTTTAATTACGATGGGAGTCGGAAAGGGAATTGAAGGGATAATAGGAACGAACATGACTCATTCCTCAACTATCGGTGCATCACTAATTGTAACTGGACTCTTTTTAATCCTAATTGAACATGGAATTAATGTTGGAACACGAACGGTAAAAGATATGAATTGGAAAGATTGCATTATAATCGGCTTTGGTCAAGCCCTCGCTGTTATACCAGGAATTTCAAGGGCAGGTAGTACATTAATCGTGTCCCTCTGGTGTGGTTTGGATAAAAAAACAGCTGTTCGATACTCATTTCTGTTATCAATTCCGGTTATTTTAGGAATTACCATTTTAAAAATTCCTGAATTAACTACAGAGACATTTTCAGGGATAGGTTTTGAACTCGCAATCGCCTGTATCGCCTCATTTATTTTTGCAATTATAGGAATTAAGTGGCTCATCCAAATGTTAAATCAAGCGAAACTCACATACTTTGCAATTTATTGTATTGCCTTAGGCGCAATCACGTGGATATTCCTAAAAGATATCCAAATATAAAGAAAAGCTTATGATTGAATTCATCATTCAATCATAAGCTTTAATATGTATAATATGGCGGAGGAAGAGGGATTCGAACCCCCGCGCGGTTTAACCCGCCTGTCGGTTTTCAAGACCGATCCCTTCAGCCGGACTTGGGTATTCCTCCGTGTAAAAACTTTAGTTTCTATTTCTAATATCATTTAAATGGTGGACCCTGTAGGACTCGAACCTACGACCAATCGGTTATGAGCCGACCGCTCTGACCAACTGAGCTAAGGGTCCATAAATGGGGCGGCTGATGGGAATCGAACCCACGAATGCCGGAACCACAATCCGGTGCGTTAACCACTTCGCCACAACCGCCATTTTATTAAATTAAGTAAATTGGTAGCGGCGGAGGGAGTCGAACCCACGACCTCACGGGTATGAACCGTACGCTCTAGCCAGCTGAGCTACACCGCCACAATAACTTGGCTCCACAGGCAGGACTCGAACCTGCGACCGATCGGTTAACAGCCGATTGCTCTACCAACTGAGCTACTGTGGAATAATAAAGACAAGAATTATTATATATCAATTCATCATTTTAAGTCAATACCGTTTATCGATGTTTATAATAAACGGTAAAAATGTAGTAACGAAGAGTAATATATCATAAAGTCCAAGTTATGACAAGAGATATGATCCAAAAAAACCGTTCACTTAATTGAAACAGAACATATCTTGTAGCATTATTACATATCTTGTAAAATGTACATTGGTGGTGCTACAAAAGGAAAAGGAGTAGACTCAAATACATGAACATTTTCAAACAGCTTATAAGAAGTTTATATTCACCTAAAGATATTGCCATATTTCGTTTTCAAGGCATCGGTAAAACGATATTTTATGTGTTTTTACTAATGGCTATTATTTCAATACCGAACGCAGTTAGCATATCTACGACTACTTACCAAGGAGTTAATTATTTAGCTACATCGTTACAAGAAGAAATTCCCGATTTTGCTTTACAAAACGGTGTTCTAACTTCAGATTTTTCATCTCCTTACATAGACGGAGATGAAAGTAATTTCTTCATTCTCGATTCGACTGGTGAGCTGACTGTTAATGATATTTATCAATACGATAATGGCTTAGCTCTACTTGAACGTGAAGCAGTAATAATGACTGACGGTATCGCGGAAACTATTCGATATCGTGATTTCGGTAACTTGAACCTAACGAAAGCGGAAATAAGCAGTTTAGTTACTAGTATTGCTGATGTCCTTCCTATCATTTTAAGCATTATATTATTATTATTGTACATTTTCATTACGGCTCTAAAATTTATTGGAATTACAGTATTAGCATTAATTGGATTAGTATTTAAGAATAAAGCGGGACTGAACCTAAAATATCGACACTTATGGATATTATCGGCCTATACCGTTACATTACCAACAGCCTTCTTTGCATTAACAGAATCGTTCGGTATCTTTATTCCATTTTCAATGTTCTTTTACTGGGCTATTGCTATATTCATGTTATACCGTGTGCTGCAATATGTTCCTAAACCAACCCCACGAAATAGTGCCGACATCTCCTCCCCTCCAACAACTGAGTAACGATTAAAGAGGCAGAACAAATTCTGCCTCTCCCTTATTTTTCTTTATTTTTTTTTACTTGAAAACCCGAAGTTAATTCCTGAAGACTTTTTGAAGTTTGGTATAATTCTTTTGATATTGTGTAGTTTTCCTTTGACTGTAACAATTGTTGATTAGAAATCGCTGTCATTTCTTCTGTACTTGCAAGGGTTTCTTGGGATATACTCGTAAAACTTACCGAAGCTTTCTCCATGTCTGGCAATACTTCACCAAGTGATGCTAACCCCTGCTTCATTTCGTTTAGTTTTACATTAGTATCTAAAATCTTTGTTAATAAAAAATGAAAGACTTCATTTGAATGATGGGCTACATCCGTATGCTTATCTACTTTTTGTAAAATCGAATTAAACTCATTGGCTGCATTTTCGGAAGTGAAATTCATCGACTGTATCGCTTTAGTAATTTTAACAGTTGCAGTTGTTGCTTGTTCAGCAAGTCTCCTCACTTCTGTAGCAACAATTGCAAATCCTTTTCCTGCTTCCCCTGCTCTCGCTGCTTCTATTGTTGCATTTAAGGCAAGAAGTTTTGTCTGCTCCGATATTTGTTTTATTAGTTCAACAATTCCGCTAATCTCTTGCGATTCTTCTTTAACTTTTGAAATGGTTTCATGAATAGCAATAAATTCACCATGTAACTCTTCCATAGATAATAACATATCACCAATCTGTTGCTTTCCTATCTGGGCATGATCATTCATTTCCTTTGAACTAATATTAACAACTTCTACTTGTTGTATTGCATGTGTAATATTTTGTTTCATTTTTTGAAAAGTCATGGTATTTTCATCCGAACTAACTGCAGTTTGCTCAGCACCTTGACCGACTACACGAATAGCTTCTAATAACTGACTGTTTGTATCTTGCACAATATTAGAAGAATGATCAAGGTCACTACTTCGCTGAAAGAGCCTATCAGTGGTCTTTTTCACTCCATCAATCATTGTATTCATTTGTTCAATCATTTGGTTATAACTTTTTATTAAAGAAACAATTTCTGGTGTAGTTGTTTTATGGTTTAGACTTTGACTTAAATCGCCCGTTCTTACTTTCCTCATCACAGCACGAAGAGCGGTTAACGGAAGGGTAATAGTACGAACAACGAAAAAAATTATAATGGAACCAACCATAATACTAACAACCACTGCATATTGAATAAATCTCCCCAATTGATAGATTTTATGTAAATAGTTATTGCTTGGTACTACAATGATTACAGTTTTTCGAATATCCTGCACAAAATCAAAAGCTAATGCATATTCAAAATCATTTATAGTCGTATAAATTAACCCATTTCCTTGATCAAGTATTTCTTCTATTACTTGTTCAGGAAAAACAATGGTCGTATGACGACTGACATTAAACGGTGATACCGTGCCAGTATCATCTATCGTAAAGAAGTCACCATTCAACCCTTCTTGAATTAATTCCACAGCTTGACCTCTTACACCATACTCAAACTGTTTGTTAAAACGCTCTTCATCAGAAATATAAGACAGCTTCAAGTACTCTGCCATTTCTTTTACAACTTTTATCTCCCTTTTCAACCTGTTTTCATTTGTCACGATGATAAGTTCTTTTGCTTGGTGATAACTAATTAGCCCAATTAATCCTGTTGAAATAACAATAACTGTTAAAAAAATAATTAATAATCGTGTACGTAACGAAAATTTCTGTAAAAATGGCTCTTTTTTTTGGATATCTTTTAACTTTTCTCTCTTCTTTTTCTTCAAATTTCACACCCCTCGTGTCAACCTAAATCAGATTATGACACTGGAGTGTTAACGAAATATAAATTTTTCGTTAAGAATTAATTATTATTCACTTTCTACTTTTTTTACGACAATTCGAGTACCGTCCACTGAAATAACTTCAATCATCGTACCTTCTGTTAACCAATTATTTTCACTTGTTGCACTATATTGCTTTCCTTCTACTTCAATCGTTCCAATAGGACGAAAAGGAGTAACCGCTTTCCCTCTTTTTCCTACCAAATCTTTATAATTATCATTAATTGAATTATATCCAAGTTCCCCAGTTAATCGATCTCTTAACGTCATTTTTGACCATAGTTTTCGAGATGGAAATACTTTAAGAAAAAGTAGCGAAGCAGCAGCACCAAGAACTAAGCCCATTGCCACTAACGCCCCGTATACAAAGCTCGGTGCAGGAACAGCTAATCCTAATATCATTAATACGATCCCAAGAAGCGCAATGGTTCCGTCACTGATGACTTTTCCATCGACTACAATTAATACAAGACCAGTAATGTACAATAAGATGACCCAAATTCCTGTTTCACCACCACCTAAATGATGTGAAAAATAAACAGCCATAATACCAATACCTAGAATACCGAAAATACCTTTGGACTTTACAAGCAGTTCACCAAATAAGAACAGAGTCCCTAAAAAAACAACGAGAAAGCCCATACTAGCAATATTAAGTATATCCATTAATCTCAACCCCCCCAATCACTTAAATATACGTACAAAAATAAAAGAAGTTTCATTTCAATTTTTGGTTAAACTATTTTTGAGGTGAAAATATGAAAAACACTAATAAAAAAGCTACTAACCAAACAAAACCTGCACAAACCACACTACAGCAACAACAACCTATTACTTCTAATGCCTTTTCAAACATTAAAACAAAGTCACTACTCATTTAAAATTGTACCAAAAGTGAAAGCAAATTACATACTACTTAAGGAGGTTCTAATTAAAAAGAGGAGGCTGACTCAATTTGAAAGTTTCTACCCCTCCCCACAATTCGTTGTTACTACTTATTCAGTAGCACATGTTGGTATCGGTCGGAGGAAGTAGACACTAATGAGTCAGCCACTCTTTATCTAAATAACCCTTTAATTGCATCAATAAAACGATTAAGGACATCTAACATCGAAGCAATAAATGATTGAGTATCTTCACGATTTAGAAAATCACCTAAATTGTCTCGAATTTTTCCAATTTGATTTTGTACTTGATTCCAATCAATATTTAAATCTTTTATTCGCATAAATAGAGAAACAAGGCCATTTAACTCCTCATCTGTTAAAGTAACACCCAACTCTTGAGCCACTCGTTGAATTAGTGCACGAAGATCATCTTCTGTCTCTACTGGGTTTTTAGCGATTTCCTCTTTAATACGATTCATTAACTCTGTTGCTTCTTCCATTCCAATACTTTCCGCAAGCTTACCTGTTCTAACCATTTCTTCGTTAGCAATTTGCTTCTGCTCTTCTGGAATGTCAATTTCTGCTGTAATTTCATAAGCTTTAATAATTCCAGTTAATCCCGCTGTACCTGATACTTCAAAAGGCGCCGTTACATAAATATCAGCATCCTTTACTCCTGCTGTTACAAGAGCATTCGCATACATCCCTTCAGAGACCCAGCTAATATTATTTGTTTCAATATTTAAACCAGATCCTGATTCTGTTAATGTAATCATAGAAGAAGAGATGGCACGCGTGCCTATTTGCCGAGCATTTACATAGTTACCTAAATACTGATGTTCCTCTTCATTTGTTACATATATAATTTCTACATCTGCTGGAGCACCCATTTCATTTAAAAGACTTTGACGCTGTTCTGCTGTTAAATCCTCTCCTAACGTTACAATCATATCTCCTGGCGCTGCATCAGCAACGACAATACTTGGTAAAAGTAATGATAGAATTAATAACAATGGAAGAAATTTCTGCTTCATCAATTTCATATAACCCATCTCCTTTGAAAGCCTCAATTAGAAAACATGACTTATCACCAAAAGAGGCGATAATCGATGTCATTCTTATACTTTAATCTTTTAATAAATTTCACTTTCCTAAAAGTATAAAAAACAACATTCTAACCTTAAGAAAACTATTTTTCGAGGGAAATGAAAAGTGACTTTTGTCCTAATTATTTATGTAAAACTTTAAAGTCCCCCCATCTTTTTCATATTGTGGGATTACACTCCTTTAAAATCGGTATGCATGTCCAAGAAGAAATAAGGATAACAAATGATACCCCTACGAAAAAAAAGGATAGAAAAAACAACTCCATCGGTTCGTTCATAAAAACACTAAACGTAATCGGCCCAAAAGCAACTCCTAAAAATCGGATCATTGAATATAAAGAAACCACTAAACCCCTTTCATGAATTCCGACAGAAGAGGTTACTGCTGTATTGGCTGCTGGAAGAAAAAAACCTAATCCTACAGATACCAATGTTATTAACACGAGTAAACCGAGTAACCCATGGAAAAAAATAAGCAATGCGAAACTTATAAACAAAATGCTTAAGCCTAACAATAAAAATTGTTTGACTTTATTACTATTCCCCCCCAATTTGTTGCCAGTCCAATATGAGAAAATCGTTAATGCGATGAGAGGAAAAGCTAAATATATCCCTTTTTGAATGCCATATATTCCATAACTTTCTTCAAAATAATAGGACATAAAAAACATAAGTCCAAATAAAAGTAACATACCAACTCCACTTGCAATAAAGATTGGAATAAGCCACTTAAATTCCCTTAAAATGATTGTTATAACCGAACGTCGATAATCTTTGACGCTAAATGCTTTCTTTTCTCTTACACGCTCATTGATCGAAATTTTAATTCCAAAGTAAGCAAGAAAAGCTAGAAAAAAATAAATCCAAAAAGTTCCAACCCATAAGAACACTGCAATAGATGCCCCGATAATTGGACTTATTACCTTTCCAAGACTATTGAATACTTCCACAGTTCCCAATGCTTTACTTCTTTCTTTTCCTTCAAATAAATCACCAGCCATCGCCATTGCCATTGGAGCAGTTCCACCTGCACCAACACCTTGGAAAAATCGACCAAATAACAACAATGAAAAAGCGGCTTGCCCGTCAAGTAAAAGGGGTGCTACTGCTGACATGATACTTCCTAACATAATAAATAAAAGAGAAACTAAAACGACTTTTTTTCTCCCCACTCGATCTGATATAAAACCGATAATTGGTATCATTAAAGCTGCTGGAATCGAAAAAACAGTTAAAATAAGCCCACTTTCTACTGTGGTTAACCGTAATTCATGTTGAATGTCAGGAATAATCGGAATAAACATCGAGTTTCCAACAACCATAACAAATGGTAGTAAGCCTATGATGCATATTATCAATGTTGTCGAAGTTGATTTCTTCATTTTTGGGTCCTCCTTCCTGAAAAAATATATATTATTTTTGGTATATTTTTATATCTACGTGCATATATATTGTTAGAATAATTACTTTATTAGGGAGGACAAGCTATTGAGCACTCAATTGAGCTTTAAACATAGCATTGTATTAGTAATCATCTTATTTATCATCTCTTATAGCATTTATTATGATCTAACGACAGGTACTTTACCCAAAGTAGATAGTTCTTCAACAATTACCTCTCAAGAAGAAAACCCTTCAAATATTTTAGTTGAAGAAGAAGCCTTCCCTGCACAAGAAGTAGTTGTCGAAAATGGATATACTGTATTATCGATTGTAGAACATTTACATGATGGTCCTATACCTGCATCTATTCAACAGATCGTTTATGATTTTCAAGAATTAAACCCTGGGGTTACTGCGGATAAAATTCAAGTAGGCAAGACCTATTTGTTTCCTCTTTACACAACATCAGAGTAACAATACCTTGCCAAATAAAATGGTACACTGATAAAATAAAACTGTATGTCAATAAAAATACACTAATAGTTAAAATTGAAGGGGCGAATGATTCATGACCCAAATCACTCATCGAACGCAAACTCGACCTGTACAAGTTGGCGGGATTACGATTGGTGGCAATAATGAAGTAGTAATCCAAAGTATGACAACAACTAAAACTCATGATGTAGAAGCGACAGTTGCAGAAATCAAACGGCTAGAAGAAGCGGGGTGCCAAATTGTTAGGGTTGCTTGCCCTGATATGCGAGCAGCAGAGGCGATTTCTGCAATAAAAGCTAGAATTAACATCCCCCTCGTTGTAGATATACATTTTGATTATAAACTTGCCTTAAAAGCAATCGAAGGTGGCGCGGATAAAATCCGAATTAACCCTGGAAATATTGGGAAACGTGAAAAAGTAGAAGCAGTTGTTAAGGCCGCTAAAGAGAAAGGTATCCCTATTCGAATTGGGGTAAATGCAGGTTCACTAGAAAAGAAAATTTTAGATAAGTATGGGTATCCTACTGCGGACGGAATGGTCGAGAGTGCGTTGCATCACATTGGCATCCTGGAAGAGCTAGATTTTCATGACATCATCGTTTCAATGAAAGCATCAGATGTTAACTTAGCGATTGAAGCCTATGAAAAAGCAGCCAAAGCGTTTAGCTATCCACTACACTTAGGAATTACTGAATCAGGTACATTATTTGCAGGTACAATTAAAAGTGCAGCTGGGTTAGGTGCAATATTAAATATGGGAATCGGGAATACAGTTCGAATTTCATTAAGTGCCGATCCGGTTGAGGAAGTAAAAGTTGCTCGCGAATTGCTTAAATCATTTGGTTTAGCAGCTAATGCTGCTACGTTAATTTCTTGTCCTACATGCGGTCGAATTGAAATTGATTTAATTAAAATTGCCAATGAAATTGAAGAATATATTTCAACGATTAAAGCACCAATTAAAGTTGCTGTCCTTGGTTGTGCTGTTAACGGTCCAGGTGAAGCAAGAGAAGCTGATATCGGTATAGCTGGTGCTCGTGGAGAAGGGCTATTATTTAGACATGGAGAAATCGTTCGAAAAGTTCCCGAGGAAATAATGGTCGAAGAGTTAAAAAAAGAAATTGACAAAATTGCTTTAGAAAAATTAGCTAATCAAAACAGTTAATACCTTTTATCAACTGGCAGTAATACCCTCCCTGATGGAAGTTTTACTTTATAGTGCATCTATCTATTAATGTAATAATAAGCACACGCTAGTTGCGTGTGCTTATTCCATAACTCCCCTTCACAAATTAGGTGATGTGGATTCCTGCTTTGACTTACTAGAAAAATGGCGAGAAAAAAACGGTTAAGATAATCGATAATGCACCGATACCGATAGCCCAGTTCCCAAGTGCATTAGCACCCGCTCTTCTCGCAACGAACCCGACAATGATCCCTGCCGCACCTAGAATTATTGGCAAAAAGAACAATGACAGGATCGAAAGGACAATGGCAAACGTCCCAACACCTCGACCACTAGCGGTCGCATCGTCATAATTTGCTTCTGCTGTGTCTTCACGTTCTTCTGTTCGACCACCAAAAGCTCCAGTCATTGGTGTAACTTCAGCAGCTGTTTCCTCTTCAAATGTTTTTGGTTCATAATCTCTTTCTTCTGGCCTTAAATCAATGGAACGCTCGTCATCATTAAAGCCTTTATAATTGTTATTATCAGCCAAAACTAATCCCTCGCTTTCTATATTTGGGGGAGCATTAATAGTATGACTCAACTTGTATTGAATATAGATGACAATGATTACATGCAAAGGAAACGATTATTTGTTCAAGAGGTGAAATTTATGAAGAAATCGAAGATATTTGGTTTTGATATCGATGGTACGGTTACAGACCCAGCTACTTTTGTTCCATATTTAAATAAACACTTTAAGAAAAATATAACATTAGAAGATATAACCGAATACGATTTAACACAAGTTCTTGGAGTAACATCAGAACAATTTTGGAAGTGGTTAAGCGAACATGAAGGACATATTTATTCAAAAGCCAACCTAGCTGTTCATGCAAAAAATGCTCTCTATACATGGAAGGACTCCCATAAAATAGTCTATATCAGTGCAAGAGGTGACCATTTATATGACTTGACTGAACAATGGTTTCAATCTAAACAAGTACCATATGATCAAATTACACTAATTGGAAGTCATGATAAAATTAATGCTGTCAAAGATCAACAACTTGATATTTTCTTTGAAGATAAACATGACAATGCTTGCGACATTGCGGAAGAATGCGAAATTCCTGTATTATTATTTGATACTCCATACAATCGTCTTTCTGTTCCTCGTAATGTCATTCGAGTACAAAACTGGAAAGAAGCAACGCATTGGGTTAATCAATGGCTTAAACATGAGTAAACAAAAAGGAAAGGCGAGATTACAATTCTCACCCTTCCTTTTTTGTTTTTTATCCGTCAGAATGTACGGGTACACAACTTTTACAATAGCCATATAATTCAAACTTATGCCCAATTACTTCAAAATCTTTAAAGTGAATGTTTAAATCTTCCATAGGACAGCTGTGTAGTGCTTTTGTTTTTCCACATTCTAAACAAATTAAATGATGATGATGCTGCGAAGTCGAACAGGAAAAACGAAATTTCTTTTCTCCATCTAATTCGGTTACCTCAAGAATTTCCAACTGTGCAAAAACACCTAGATTTCGATAAATGGTATCAAAACTTAATCCAGGATAATCCCCAGACATCTTTTCTAGAACATCCTTAGCAGAAAGATATCTCTTTTCATCAAAGAAAAGGCGAACCATTTCTTCTCGTTTTTTTGTATATTTATATCCTTTTTCCTTTAAGCGTTCCATTGCTTGCGACACATTCATGAAGATACTCGCTCCTTTCGTTTTCCTTTAAACAAATGGTGAAGAAGATGAGCTACAATAAGCCAAACTGTCGCAAACAACACAATTCCTCCACCAGTAGCAATATTTAAATGATAAGAAAAATAAGATCCAGTGAGCATAGCAAGCTGACCGAACAAAACAGACAACCATAATAAACTTTTAAAACTTTTTGCAAAGATGATAGCTGAAGCTGCAGGTAAAACAATCATTGCTCCAACAAGCAAAATTCCAACAACTTTCATTGACAACGCTATGACAAGAGCGATTAAAAATGAAAAAATAAAATTTAATCCTCGAATGGATATACCTGAAACTTTCGCAAACTCCTGGTCAAATGAAATGGCGACAAACTCTTTATAAAATAACGTCAATATAATAAGAACTACTATTGAAGTTAAAATCATAAAATATAAATCCTGTAACGTGACACTAACAATACTACCGAACAAATACATAAACCATTGATTATAGCCAGTTTTCGAAATACTAATAATAATAGCACTTAAACCTACACCCGTAGATAATATGATTGGAATGGCTATTTCTTGAAAATCCCTATATACTTGTCTCAATCTTTCAATTAACAACGAACCAATAAAGGCAAACACTAATCCGAAATATAATGGGTTAATAAAGGAAAAAAACGTCATTGTTGAAGTTAGTAATACACCAGCAGCTATTCCAGTTAACGTAATATGCGACAAAGATTCAGAAATAATTGATATACGTCTAACGAGCAAAAATGCCCCTAATAATGGACATATAAATCCGATTAATCCAGCTGCAACCATTCCTCGTTCAATAAAGCTTAAATTTGATAAAATTTCCAACATCAATGTACCCCTATTCTAATCTGTCTATTAGATTTTACTTTAGAACAGACCTCAAGACAACAATGTACACTTTAAACATTTCATGTACCTAGGTTCGGTTTACGTCTATAAAAAAGTTTATCTTTACATTTTTTTATAGATAAACATATGACTAAAATCAGTACCGAGAGGATAACAATTGTTCCTCCTGGTGCTAAGTCTAATTGAAACGCAGCAATTAAACCGCCAATCACTGCAATTTCACCAAATAGAATGGAATAAAAAAACATTTGCTTAAACCCTTTAGCTAAACGCATGCTTGCGGCAACTGGAAGTGTCATTAAGGCAGAAACTAAAAGAATTCCAACAATTCTCATTGAAGCCGCAATGACAAGAGCAACACTAATAATAAAAATGAGATGAATAAATTTCTTATTAAGCCCAGATACCGTAGCTTGTTCTTCATCGAAAGCCAAATAAAATAATTCTTTAAACAAGAATATAGTTAGTATAATGACAACAATTGAAGTGATTAAAACCGTATATAAGTCAGACCGACTTATTGTTATTACACTACCAAATAAATAATTAAATAAGTCATTGTTAAATCCATCTGCTAATGAAATAAGGACAACACCAATACCTATACCACTGGAAAGAATGATCGGTATCGCAAGCTCCTTATAATATTGATAAACATTTCTAAGCTTTTCAATAAGTAATGAGCCACCTACTGCTGCACCCATTCCTAAATACAGAGGATTGAGTCCTTGAAATAATACAAAATGTTTACCTAATAATAAACTGGCTGCAATTCCTGTTAACGTAATGTGTGAAAGGGCATCAGCAATCAGTGATAACCTACGAACCACAAGAAAAACACCTAACATAGGTGCGATAAGTCCAATTAACAACCCAGTATAAAATGCATTTTGTAAAAACTCATATTTAAGAAAAGCTTCAATCATGTTGACAGCCTCCGTCACAATGATTGTGACTTAGAAGTTGTACATTGTGACCAAAAAATGATGACAGGTTATGATTTTTTTCAAATTCTTCACGATCCCCATGAAAATGCAATGTCGTATTAATACATGCAATATCCGTTACATGTTCAATCATCGTGCTAATATCATGAGTCACTAACAATAAAGTGATTTTGTTATTTCGATTTAAATCGATTAACATTTGATAAAAAGATTGAACCGAACTTGCATCTACTCCAACTGTTGGCTCATCCAAAATCAATAATTCTGGATTACTAACTAATGCTCTTGCAATAAACACTCGTTGCTGTTGTCCACCAGATAATTCCCCAATATTTTGTTTCGTATATTGACTCATTCCTACACTTTTAATTGCCTCATGAACCCTTTCCTTATCGTTTTTTGACATAAAACGAAATAATCCAATCTTTGCATACAAACCCATGGAAACTACTTCATATACCGTAGCTGGGAACCCAGAATTAAAGCTGTTCGCTTTTTGTGAAACAAAGCCAACTTTATCCCAAGCTTTAAATTTATTGACACGTTGACCAAATAAAAAGACGTCGCCATCTTGAGGCGTTAATAATCCTAGGATGCACTTAATTAATGTTGATTTACCAGATCCATTGGGTCCAACTAAGCCTAGGAATGCCCCTTTTTTTATTTTTAAATTAACATTTTCTAATACGTCCTTATTATCATATCGAAATGAAACTTTATTGACTTCTATAGCATAAGCTTGCTGACCAGACATAATGTTCCTCCATATTAGTACTGTCTTTATAGTATACCACAAATAAGAATAATTCTTATTAAATAATCGAAAAGTAATAGACATGCAAATAGAAGTAGAAAATTATATAATAGAAAAAATACAATAGATCCCAATCCATAACTATATCGTTTTTTTAGGATGTGAAATTTAGTGGCACAAAGAAAGTTAGCAATTATTGACATGGGTTCTAACTCTATTCGACTGGTCATCTATACAATTCAAAGTAACGGTTGTTATCATGAACTTCATAACTTTAAAGTCGTTGCAAGGCTTAGCAGCCATACAACAAACGATGGCAGTATTACTCCTGAAGGGATTGAAATTATAGTTAATACTCTCGCTCGTTTTCATAACATAATAATAGCTCATGAAATTCACCAAATTAAGGGAGTAGCTACAGCTGCCCTTCGACTTGCACCCAATCAAAAAGAAGTATTACAAATACTCAAAGACAAAACTTCCATATCCTTCTCCGTACTAACTGATTATGAAGAAGCTTATTACGGTTATTTAGCAATAATTAATTCAACGAATATTGAAGACGGAATTTCAATTGACATCGGAGGTGGGAGTACCGAAGTTACTTTATTTAAAAATCGAAAATTAGAGCAATTTATAAGTTTTCCTTTCGGTGCCATTACCTTAAAGAAACTTATTAAAAATGATTCACCCACGATAGAAGAAATGGACAAGTTAAAAACCTTTTTAATCGATCAATTTTCTTCTTTAATTTGGATTGTAAACTCTAACCTACCCGTCGTTGGAATTGGTGGGTCAGCTAGAAATTTATCACTCATTCATCAAAGAAAAAGCAACTACCCATTAAAAGGCCTGCATCAATACGAGCTCTTGCCAAGTAGCATTCAAGGTATTCAAGACGAATTACTTCATTTGTCTGTTACCGATAGACAAAATGTTGAAGGGCTATCTAAAGATCGGGCAGACATCATCATTCCTGCTATACAGGCTATTTATTCTCTAGTCGAAGTAACAGCTGCACCCAAATTTATTATGAGTAATAAAGGATTACGCGATGGAATCTTTTATGAAGAGGTTTTGCAACAACTTGGAATTGAACAATTCCCGAATGTAGCTGAAGAAAGCTTTTATCAATTATCTTACAGCTATCAAATTAATATAGAACATGTGAAGCAAGTATCTAAGCTCGCTACGACTATTTATAAAGAACTTGCGCCTTATATACTGGAAAAATACAATGACGAAAATAACTTAAGATTGTTAAGGTATAGTGCCCGAGTCCTTTATGTTGGGGAATATATTAGTAATGAAGCAAGTAACCAACATACCTTTTATTTATTGTCGAACATGACAATTGATGGCTTAACACACGAACAACGTTTAGCCATTTCCCTAATTTCATCTTTTAAGTCGAAGTCAATTTTATCACAGTTTGCCGAACCGTTTGCTAAATTATTAACGAAACAACAGCTTAAGCGGTACGAGTTACTTGGGGCGATTTTAAAATTTGCTTATGCTCTAAACCGAACACGAAGAAACATTGTAAAAAACTGTACCATTACGATGACACCCAAAAGAAAATTATCAATACACCTACTATGTGATAGTGACTATTTTTTCGAGGCTGAGCAAGCAAATAAGTATAAAAAGCATCTCGAACGAGTATTAAATTTCAATGTTGAACTCCAATTCCAAAATAACAACTAATTTACAGGTTCTTTACAAAAAATTTACAATGAATTGCTAAGATTGTAGTTAGATTAATTTTCAATTTTGGAAAGGTTGATATTATGTCGACAAATCACATCGAACAAAAAAAAAACCTCGATTTAAATGACCCAACCTTTTATAATAACCGCGAGCTAAGTTGGTTAGCATTTAATGAACGTGTACTAGAAGAAGCAATCGATGAAAGAAATCCCTTATTAGAAAGACTCAAATTTTTAGCAATCTTTAGTTCCAATTTAGACGAATTTTTTATGGTACGAGTTGCAGGATTAAAAGATCAAGTAAAAGCTGGGTTTAACCGCCCTGAAAATAAAGCAGGATTGACTCCAAAACAACAACTTAAAAGGATATCAGAAAAAACGCAACAACTAGTTCGTCTCCAGGATAATATGTTTTGCGAAACGCTATTACCGATGCTTTACCATGAAGGTGTTCATTTTTTAGCTATCGATGAAGTAACTAATGAGCAAATGACATTTTTAGAAGAGCGCTTTAATCACTATATTTTCCCTGTGCTCACACCTATGGCCATTGATGCATACCGGCCGTTTCCAATGTTACTCAATAAAAGTTTAAACTTAGCTGTCTTGTTGAAAGAGGATAATAGACAACAAGAAAAAGAACGCCTCGCTATCGTGCAAGTTCCTAGTGTATTAAGTCGTTTTATTCAACTTCCTACTCGAGATGATAAACAACAGTTCATTTTGCTTGAAGATGTCATTAGCCATTTTATTGGAGTACTCTTCCAAGGGTATAAAGTGCTCTCCGTTTCACCATTTCGAATTACAAGAAATGCCGATTTAACAATTCATGAAGAGGGAGCAAGAGATCTTTTAAGAGAAATAGAAAAGGAATTAAAGAAACGAAAATGGGGAGCTACGGTTCGTCTTGAAATGCAGGAAGGGTTAATGGAATCAAAAGTTTTAAACCTCTTGCTAGACGTTTTAGAAGTTCATAGTAATGACGTTTATTCTTTTAAAGGTCCATTAGATCTTTCTTTCTTATTTAAGCTATACGGTAAACTCGTATCGGAATTTGAGCATTTAGCAAATGAAAACTTTATTCCGCAACCACCTGTGGACTTAATAAATGAAGAAAATATTTTTCATGCAATCGATAAAAAAGACATTTTTCTTCATCACCCTTACGAATCGTTTCATCCAATTCTAGATTTCTTAAGTATGGCGGCAGATGATCCAAGTGTGCTCGCAATTAAGCAAACGCTATATCGTGTCAGTGGAGACTCGCCAATCATTCATTCACTTGCACGAGCAGCAGAACAAGGAAAACAAGTAACAGTATTAGTGGAATTAAAAGCTAGATTTGATGAAGAAAATAATATCCAGTGGGCAAAAAAATTAGAAAAAGCAGGTGTCCATGTTATCTACGGAATTACCGCTTTAAAAACTCATAGCAAAATAACGTTAGTCGTACGGCATGAGAATAATAAAATACAACGGTATGTTCACTTAGGTACTGGAAACTACAATGACTCTACCGCAAAGCTTTATACAGACATGGGTATTCTTACCTCTGAGGAAGACTTCGGGATAGATGCGACTAACTTTTTCAACTATTTAAGTGGATATAGTGACAAACCCGTCTGGAATCATATATCAACAGCACCTTTTCAAATCAGAGAAACTTTTATTGACGCAATTAATCAAGAAATAAGCGCTCATCTCCAAACAGGTAATGGGAGAATTATTGCTAAAATGAATTCATTAACAGACAAACCGATTATACTTAAACTTTACGAAGCCTCTCAAGCAGGAGTAAAAATTGATTTAATTGTTCGAGGAATTTGCTGTTTACGTCCTGGTATAGAAGGAGTGAGTGAAAACATTCGTGTTCGAAGTATTGTCGATCGCTTCCTTGAACATAGTCGGATCTTTTATTTCCATCATGGTGGACAAGAAAGCATTTTCCTTTCCTCCGCAGATTGGATGACAAGAAATATGGAAAAACGAATTGAAATCCTATTTCCAATTTACAGTCCGAATATTAAGCAACGAATTATAGAAGTTCTAAACATCACGCTAAAAGATAATGTCAAAGCAAGAGAACAGGACAAGACTGGCCATTATCATTATGTTGCTTGCCACAACGGAGAAACACCGATCCAGAGTCAACTTGCTTTTTATGAGATGGCTGCTCGTTTTAATGAAGATTATTAATATTGAAAAGAGTGTATTTGTCAGAATAAGTAGTTTCCCAAAAAATTCAAGTCTTCTAGGAAGTACTGAGCCATTAGCGGCTGTTTTTACAACGGTCTTTTGGTTAATAGAACCTTTTGGAAGTTTTCAATGGATTGGTACCACTTGTATCCTTATCATGATTTTATTATTGGCTTTGAATAAAGAACCCTTTTTCAAAAACGATTTCTAAAAAAGAAAAGCCCCTCAAAATCAGCTAGTTTCGCTGAGAGGGGCTTTTAACAAGTGAGAGTTCATTATGCTTTTAATCTACTGCTTCAATTCGTTTTATTATTTTTGCAGGATTTCCACCCACTACCACATTGTCTGGTACTTCTTTTGTTACGACAGCACCCGAAGCGATGACGACATTATTACCTATTTTAACCCCAGAGTTAATAACAGGGTTAAAAATTGTGTATAGCGAAAAGTAATAGTTTATACATTTAAAGAGTAGTCTAAAAAGCTACTCTTGTCTTAATCTCAGTTTAGTTTTTAGGGTGTCTAGACCCCCACCTCTTAGCGTAGCGTAGGTGGGAAGTTCTATTCAGGTAGAGTCGAGATCTATCTGATTCTCCGATGTCCCAGCTTGTTGATACGAGTTCGCTTAAAGAAAGCTGCTCAAAATACAATCATTTTTTTAGATTTGCCTTCATTAATGAGGATATCTGTTGCTCGTCTTTATTTGAAATTTTTTCTAGTTGATTAATAACTAACTCTTGCCGTTGCACTGAATGGTTTTGACTTAATTTCGCTTTTCCTTCAATCTTGTTGATTTTTATTTTGAAACCTTGAACTCCTTTGTTCATACCAGCAAGAAACTCAGGGTCTACTTCTCGTAATCGATATGAACTATCAGGAGCTTCATACTTCAATACCATATCATGTAAGGATTCGATTAACTCACGTTCATCCTCTAAAAGTTCGACTTCTCCGTAAACATGAACCGTCACATAATTCCATGTTGGTACAGCTTTATTCGTCTCATACAAAGATGGAGAGATATAACAATGAGGACCATGAAATATGGCTAAGACGGTTTGATTTACGATATCTTTCCACTGCGGATTCGGACGAGCAAAATGTCCATATAAGTATGTATTCTCCTTGTTCAACATCACCTTTCAATAATTTCTCTTGTTCTTTTCATAAAGCCACTCATTTCAAGTTTTTTTATCGCACGAGAAGCTGGTATTCGATCTCCTTTTATCATCTCAGCTAACCTTTTCTTGAATGATACCTGGGTTTTTACATATTCGCACAAGGTACCAATACTGCCCTTTTGTATGGTCAGCTATATTACTTATAGAATCTTCTCTTTCTATCTAATGATACTATAAAATAGGAAATTTACCCTTTTTTATGCCATTAGCAACAATCCTTACGAAAAACAGTCTAATAAAAAGAGACCGAATCACTCTTCGATTCGGTCTGATAATTAGGTTGTTATTTACTATGTTTCTCCACAGAATCGGAACTACTTACCGTCAGTTACCTCTATTTATATTTATGCTGTTCGCTGAACCTTCGAACGAAGATATCGAGTAATAACGCCTTGTTTAGGAGAAAAGAAAAACACGATCCCAAATAGGACAGAAGCAACGAGAACAATGGCTGCTCCAGACGCAACATCATAAATAACAGAAAAGAAAATTCCTAGAATAGCTGAGATGGAACCGAAAAATGCCGATAAAAATAACATGACGGGAAGTCGATCCGTTAATAAGTATGCCGTTGCACCTGGTGTAATTAACATTGCTACGACTAAAATTATTCCTACTGTTTTTAAGGAAGCTACCGTTACCAAAGATAAGAGCAGCATTAGCAAGTAATGAATTAATTGAACTGGAATACCTGCTGCTTTGGCCATTGTCGGGTCAAACGTACTCATTAGTAATGGACGGTAAAATAAAAATATCATTAATAATACAAAAATTCCTATACCAAATGTAACCCAAAGATCGCTTCTCGAAACAGCCAAAACATTTCCAAATAAAATATGCCATAGATCTAAAGACGTCCCGCGTAAATTGGTTAGGAGAACAACACCTAGAGCAAATGCAGCTGTAAATAAAATACCTATAGCTGAGTCGTCTTTAATTCGGCTATTTTGAGATACATAGCCAATCCCAAGTGCCGTTAATACCCCCGCAATAACAGCTCCAATAAAGAAACTACTTCCGACCATATATGCAATAACGACTCCAGGCAATACGGCGTGAGAAATAGCGTCACCCATAAGAGCCATTCCACGTAAGATTATAAAACAACCAATAACCCCGCATATAATCCCAACTAAAATAGCCGCAATTAAAGCTTGCTGAAGATAATTATAACGAGACACTTGGTCAATAAATGTTAATATATCTTGCATTAGTTACTCACCACCATCATTTGGTCATTCTCTTTGAAAAGTTTAATCTTCCCTTGATACGTTTTTGATAGTAGCTCAGGTTTAAACGTTTCACTCACTTCACCATAACCAATAAGTTCTTTATTAACTAACATAATTTGATCAAAGTACTCTTCTACCTTACTCAAATCGTGGTGCACAACTAAGATTGTTTTGCCTTCCTCTTTTAGAGTTTTTAATATACGAATAATAATATCTTCAGAAGTAATATCGATACCAGCAAAAGGTTCATCGAGAAAGAACAATGTCGCTTGCTGTGCTAAAGCTCTAGCTATGAACACCCGTTGTTGTTGTCCCCCAGAAAGCTCTCCAATTTGCCGTTTTCGAAAATCAGTCATTCCAACTTTCTCTAAGGCACCCGTGACAATCTTCTTATCATCTTTAGATGGACGTTTATACCAAGGTAAATGAATAAACCTCCCCATCATCACTACATCTTCAACAAGTACAGGAAAATCCCAATCAATCTGACTTCTTTGCGGAACGTAAGCAATTAATTTTCTCGCTTTTTTTATTGATTTTTGCAAAGCAGATATCCCACTATTTGTAGATTTTTCTAAACCTAATATCGCTTTAATTAATGTCGACTTACCAGCACCATTAGGTCCAACAATTCCAATTAATTTTCCTGCATCCGCAGTGAAACTCACATTATTTATAGCTTGAAGATTATCGTAATAAACGGAGAGATTATTGACCTCTAACATTCGTTCCATTATAAAACCCCTCTCTATTATTAAATTGACAAAAACCTATTCAACGAGATATCTAGTTCCATCCAAAGAAACCACTACCCGTAATATACCTAACCCATTTTATGAAAGTTATTTAGGTTTCGTGATAAAAAGTTTCCTTAGGTAAACTTTTTATACTATAACCAATTATATTAGCTAAGGGGAAACATTGTAAATGATTTTTTATAATCTTTATTCATTCAAGAAGCTAAAGTGATGTAAATTTTATTTTTTTATCCAGATTTCACACTTTTTTTCTCCTTTCATAAACTGATTGTATTAGTGCTGCGAGGAGGAAGAAGTGATGAATCCTTTTATTCAACAAATGATTAATCATAAGATTAATTCTTTAACAAAAAAGGAATTAATTACATTATCCCATCAACACCAAATGCCTATTAATGGGGGGCAGGCAAGTAAGGTAATTCAAATTATTCAATCAGAGCCAATCGACATTGGAAATCGTTCACAAGTAGAACGAATGATCCAAAGGTTACAAAACGAAGTAGATCCTCATGTGTCAAAATTAGTTAATCAACTCCTAAATCAATACGGTCATTTACTTTCCCAACTATAGAACTATAGAGAGAACTCTTAAAAGCATAGTATCGTTAAGCGAACTCGTTCCAGTAAGCTGGAACATCGGAGAATCAGATGGAGTTTCGACTCCACCTGATTATAACTTCCCACCTACGATACGCTAAGTGGTGGGATCTTTACCCTAAGAACTTAACCAGGATAAACTCAGCTTTCCAAAAAAAAAGACGCTCAGTTCACATCGTAAACTTGAGCGTTTTTGCATTAAGAATTCATAATTTCTTCTTTTAATTTTTCATTAAAACTCGAATTCTTTAACATTTCAATTTCATGCTTGTATGGTGCTTTTTTATTGTTTTTGTCTTCACCGATATAAGGAGTCTCTAAAATTTTCGGAACATCCTTTAGTTGTGGGTGGTGCACAATTTTATGGATTGCTTCGTATCCAATGTGGCCAAATCCAATATTTTCATGGCGGTCTTTTCCTGCGCCACGTTCATTTTTACTATCGTTAATATGAAGTACCTTTAATCGGTCTATTCCAATTATTTTATCGAACTCTTCAAGAACACCATCAAAATCATTCACAATATCATATCCAGCATCGTGTGTATGACAAGTATCAAAGCATACAGATAATTTCTCATTATGAGTAACGCCATTGATAATTGATGCTAATTCATCAAATGATCGTCCACATTCAGATCCTTTTCCTGCCATTGTCTCAAGAGCAATTTGCACATTTTGATCCTTCTCAAGAACTTCATTTAATCCTTCGATAATTTTTTTAATCCCAGCTTCTGCTCCTGCACCAACATGTGCACCAGGGTGAAGTACGATTTGTTTGGCGCTTAACGCCTCTGTCCGTTCAATTTCACTACGTAAGAAATCGACACCTAATCGAAAGGTAGCTGGTTTTTCTGTATTGGCAATATTAATAATGTACGGAGCATGAACAATAATTTCGTTTATGCCATTTTCATTCATATGAGCTAAACCTGCTTCAATATTTAACTCTTCAATTGGCTTTCTTCTTGTATTTTGAGGAGCCCCCGTATAAATCATAAATGTGTTCGCACCGTAGGAAACAGCTTCTTCACTTGATGCTAACAACATTTTCTTTCCACTCATCGAAACATGTGATCCTAAAATCATATTTCTCCACTCCTTGTAAAACATCTTTTATAGTTATCTAAACGGATTTTTCGCTATTCCCACCGTAGTTTAACAAGTATTTGACTCTTTAAGTTTTGAGTAAAATACTATTCATTTAGTAACAGACTTACGAAATGTTTTACGTACTATTTCTTCCTATTTAATCTTCTGTCTCGTTTCTCTTTCTTTTCTTGCAAATAACGAGCTTTCTTTTTATATCCTGGTTTTACTTTTTTCGGTTTGGCTAGTGCTTTCCCACTACTTACTGTACTTTTACTTTTCGGTTTATTGCCACCAAACTTAGGTTTTTCTAACTTTATTAATTCCCCATTCTTTATATCAGCAAATATAAAGTTAATGCCTCTTTTCATCAATTTCTCAATAGCTTCTTGTTCCTGAGGCTCATAAATTGTTACGGCTAACCCTTCTTTTCCTGCACGAGCTGTTCTACCTACTCTGTGAATATAAAAATCCAAATCTTTTGGTATATTATAATTGATTATATGGGTAATTCCTTTAATATCCATTCCTCTAGCTGCTAAATCTGTAGCGACTAAATATTGAATCTTCACATCATTGACTTGTTTCATAATCTGTTTTCTTTCTCGAGCCTGTAAACCTCCATGCAATCTTCCCACATTTAGCCCTGCAGTTTGCATTGCATCGGCTACTTCATCCGCTTGTTCTTTCGTATTTGTAAAAATAATAGCAAGATACGGATTAACAATCTTCGCAACCTCAATTGTTACTTCAATTTTATTACGATGTCTTAACGAAATTAACCTATGCTCAATCGTTGGTGCCGTAGCATGTTCTGGTTTCACGTGTACATGTCTTGGGTTATTCATATATTTCCGTAAAAAAGGCTGCAATTTTTCTGGGATGGTTGCTGAGAATATAAGCATTTGCAATTCAACAGCCATTCGTGAGGCTAATTTATCAACGTCTTCGATAAAGCCCATATCTAACATTTGATCTGCCTCATCTACTACAAGCATCGATGTATTTTGAACACCTAAAGCTTGTGCAGATACTAAGTCATTAATACGACCTGGGGTTCCAACTACAATATGCGGCTGTGCTTTTTCAAGCTTATCTATCATTCGGGTACGATCTGTTCCACCAACAAGCAACTTTGCTTGGATCGTTTGCTCTTCTTGATGATCTAACAATTTCTTTAATTCATTGAAAATTTGAGTAGCTAGTTCTCGAGTTGGTGCAGTTATGATAGTTTGTACTTCTGCTTTATCTGTATTAATCATATCTACAATAGGTAATAGAAAGGCTAACGTCTTACCAGACCCTGTTTGTGACTGCCCAATTACGTCTTTACCGCTCCGTATAGCGGGAATTAGCCGTTCTTGAATTTCTGTCGGTAATGAAAAACCTTGAGCAGTAATTGCCTCTATTAGAAAAGCTTGTAAATCAAAGCGTGAAAAATTTGAATTTGTCATGTGTCTCCTACCTCTTTTACCTTTTAAAGGTTATAGTTCTTGCAATTGTTTATTGTACCAAAAACAAAGTGTAAAAGCGAATTTCGGTTTGAAGCCAAATATGAAACATGTACTTATTGCACCAAACCGTTTAACATGCATATACCTAATCATAAAGAGTGAATATTGCACGAAAGGATGAAAATGATGTTTTTTCCTTACCAACAACAAATGATGATGCCTCCAACATCTCCTAGCCCTTTTAATTTTCCATTCTTTAATTCAACCCCTAGTCCAGGAATGTTTGGAATGGCATCTGGTGCTCCAAATATGATGACACCAGGTGGCGGTGGCGGCTTGTTAGCTCGTTTATTTGGAAGAGGAGCCGCTGGTCTTGGGTCTAGTTTTGGCCCAGGAGCTAGTATGGTTGGTGGAATGGGTGCTCCAATGAGTGGTATCGGTGCAGCTGGAACAGGAGCATTAGGTGGTGGAATGAACTTAATGGGAATTCTCCAAAACGCCCAACGTGTAATGGGGATTGTTCAACAGGTGACACCGATGATCCAACAATATGGTCCACTCTTGCGGAGCATGCCACAAATTTACCAAATCCTAAAAAATAATCCTGATAGTGATGAGACTCCGTCTACACTTGATCATGACAATACTCAGACAACCGAACTAACAGTAAATGCTGCAAACTCTTCTAAAAGGCGATCAACGAAGGCTCATCAACTAAAAAAAGCTACAGTTGCTGGAATGCCAGCCCCTAAAATGTATATTTAATGATGAGAAAGTGATGTTCATTGTATATACTACAGTCCTCCTTTATAATGTAACTTAGTACGTTATTGATAGGAGGCCAAGCATGAAAGTACTAAAAATATCACCGCGAGGCTATTGTTATGGTGTTGTCGATGCAATGGTACTCGCAAGACAAGCCGCCCAAAACCTTGATTTACCTCGCCCTATTTATATATTAGGAATGATCGTTCATAATAAACACGTTACAGACGCCTTTGAAGAAGAGGGAATTATTTCTTTAGACGGTCCAAATCGTTTAGAAATTATAAAGCAGGTTGACAAAGGAACTGTTATCTTTACTGCTCATGGAGTATCTCCAGAGGTTCGAAAGCTTGCAAAAGATAAAGGTTTAACTGTTGTTGATGCAACATGCCCAGACGTAACGAAGACTCATGACCTTATTTTAGAGAAAAAGGCAGAAGGATACCAAGTGATATACGTAGGTAAGAAAAGCCATCCTGAGCCAGAAGGAGCGCTTGGTGTAGCCCCTGAAATTGTTCATTTAGTTGAATCTACTGACGATGTAGAAAAACTTCAATTAACCAATGAAAAAATCGTTATTACAAACCAAACGACAATGAGCCAATGGGATGTTGCTGATATTATGAATCAAGCACTTAAAAAATATCCACATGCAGAAATTCATAATGAAATCTGTTTAGCTACTCAAGTTAGACAGGAGGCTGTAGCCAAGCAAGCAAAAGAGGCTGACCTCGTCATTGTCGTTGGTGACCCAAAAAGTAATAATTCAAACCGTTTAGCCCAAGTATCTGAACAAATTGCGGGTACTAAAGCTTACCGAATTGCAGACCTTTCTGAATTAAATTTAGAATGGTTAGAAGGAGTTCATATTGTAGGTGTTACTTCAGGTGCTTCTACACCTACTCCTATTACAAAAGAAGTTATTGCTTTTCTAGAAAAGTATGATCCTACAGATGAAACAACGTGGGAAAAACAACGAAAAGTCACTCTTCAAAAAATCTTACCTAAAGTTAAATCAAAATAACATTACACTTTAAAGTGTCTCATCTTGCAGCAAAAAAGAGGTAGAGCATATCAATGATATGCCCCACCTCTTCCATGCAAAAGTGATGGACATTTTTTTATTTGGCTTAAACAAATGTGAACGGGTCAGTGTTTATCTTACTAATAATGACCTCTGTCTCATAATTTTGTTTATTTAAATTCTCTTTTAAAATTCTTTGTACGCCTTGTTTCATAATCTTTTCAACATTATGTCCTGGATCGACAATATGAAGGCCGTCCATCATCGCATCGTGCGCTACGTGGTAATAAACATCTCCAGTAACAAAAACATCGGCGCCTTTAAATATGGCTTGAGACATATATTTGTTACCATCCCCGCCGAGAACCGCAACCTTCTTAACTTTTGAGTCAAGATTTCCAACAACTCGGGCACCTTTTACATCGAAGGCTTGTTTAACATGATGCGCAAATTGTTCCAATGTCATTTCCTCTTGAAGCCAACCTATACGACCAAGTCCAAGTACTTCCCCCTTATTTTCGAGTGGATAAATATCATACGCGGGTTCTTCATAAGGATGAGCTTTTATCATTGTGGCAATTACTTTATTTTGAAGGTGGCTTGGAATAATCGTTTCAATTTTAACTTCATTAACTTTTTCTAATTTCCCTTGTTGTCCGATAAAAGGGTTTGTCCCTTCTAAGGGAGTAAACGTGCCAAAACCTTCACTATTAAACGTACAGTGGCTATAATTTCCGATATGACCTGCACCTGCGTTTCCTAATGCTATTCGGACTTGATCTACATGACTTTCAGGAACGAATATGACTACTTTCTTTAAAGAAATTTCTGTCGTTGGTGAAAGCACTTCACAGTCTGTTAATCCTAGCGCTTTAGCCATCATGTCGTTTACGCCACCATTTGTCACATCTAAATTGGTATGCGCAGCGTAAACCGTAATATTATGTTTGATTGCTTTTTCAATAATTCGACCTGCAGGACGATTGGTATCTATGTTTTTAAGCGGTCTAAAAATCAGTGGATGATGAGCGATAATTAAATCAACACCTGCTTGAATCGCTTCATCCATTACTTCCTCCAACACATCGAGAGCAATCATTACTTTTTTGATTGGTTTATTAAGTGTTCCAATCATTAACCCAATCTTATCTCCATCTACAGCTAGAGATTTCGGTGACCAGCTTTCAAACGTTTGAATAATCGTCTGCCCATTTGCAATTTTACTCATGTTGAGATTACCTCCTCTACTTTAGAAATTAGTCTTGTCAATTCTTCTTTTTTTCTTTGCACTCCTCCTGTTTCTTTTGCTTGTTCGAATTGATTTAATATACGTTTCCAGCTGTAGAGCTCACTTGTCCACTTTCGGATGAAAGCTGCATTCTTCTCTCGCATTAAGAACGGTCCAAGTAATAATTCAAGATCGATATTATTACTATATGGCTTATCAACATTTCCTCTTTCAGCTACTAAGATTTCATATATTTTTTCATCTTCTTCTAAAATCACTTCATACTTTAATTCCCAGCCATTTTGTTTTAGCCAAACTCGAATTCGATCTGCCATAACATTTGGCTGTAAAATAAGCCGATTAACGCCCTCTAGTTTATCGCTTCCAGCTTCGAGGATTTCTGTGATTAGCGCTCCCCCCATACCAGCAATAATAATATGTTCGACCTCCTGAGGAGAAATAACTTCCAGACCGTTCCCTTTTCGAACATGGACTTGATTTGATATCCCCAACTTTTTAACTTGGGTAAGCGCAGATTGGTATGGCCCTTCATTTACCTCACCAGCAACCGCATAATGTATTTGACCGTTTACACATAAGTAAGAAGGAAGATAAGCATGATCAGAACCAATGTCTGCTATACTTGATCCTGGCTTAACAAAATCTGCAACCGTCTTTAATCGCTTTGAAAGCTTTGTTTCATTCATGTTTTCACCACATTTTATGTAAACTTTTTTTAATCATACCTTTAATAAATTAGAAAGCGCAAGTCAGAAAAGCAGAAGGCATATGCTTAGCCCCGACAAGCTAATGTTCTGGCAGGCTAAAGTCCGCTTTTTGACTTTAGTCCTGACAGGTTATTTGACCTCGAGGGGCTTGTGCCTGGCGCTAGACATAGAAAAGCAGAAGGCATATGCTTAGCCCCGACAAGCTAATGTTCTGGCAGGCTAAAGTCCGCTCATTAGAATCTGACTCTTTATTGAACTCATGAGCAATAAAAAAAGAGGGTACGGTAACCCCCTCTTTTCTTCCTATTACTCAGAAATTGATATTAAATATGTAGCAATTGCTTCTGCTTCAACCTGCTGTAAATTGCTCATAGCTGGCATGGAAACTCCTTCATATTGCCCAAAAATAATTTGTACAATTTCTTCTTCAGTAAACTTACCTTCTAAAGCGTTAATTGCAGGATTACTAGCTAAACCTTGTAGATCTTGCCCATGACAACTTATACAGCTTCGTTGTACTAGCTCTTCACCAGCTGCAATTGGATCTTCAATTACAATTTCTTCTTCGGCTTCGCCTTCATCGGCTTGACTAGCTAATAGGCCTTGGAATGATAATACTAACATTAGAAGAATTCCTGCTATTGCAATTATTGCAAAAGGAAATAACGGTCTACCTTTCACTATCTTGTCCCCCTTTACACTATAATAATGACGTATACAAAACTAAGTGAATCCAAGTTGAATTCCCTCTACCATTTTACTTGAAAACAGTGAAAGAGAAAAGAGTTAACTGAAGAATTGCTTATTTTGTCATTGTTTTCTATTGTCTTTATTCATTTTATCAAATTCTTACTTAAATTAAACTCCACTGTAGAAGCAGATTTAATAGAATAGAAAAAATAAGGTGATCAGTAGAAAACCTACGCTCCCTCCAATCATAAAATACTTCATCTTAAATTTCAAACCGATAATAAGCCAAAGAATACAATTGGCAAAAATAACAATAGACATGGCTAAACGATTGTTAGGTAATATTTGTTCTACTCCCTCAACTACTACTACCAGTAAAATAATCGCAGCGATTAAAAAATAAAAATGTCCTAATTGAGATAACGTACTTACCGTTTTTTTCGCAAGAAAAGCCGTAATTAACACACAAATAATTCCAAAGACGATTTGCAATAAAAAAGGAAAATCAGTAAAATAAATGACAACAACCGTTAATAATAATAGGATTTGAACGATAAAGAAGTTTAACATAGACCGAATGCTTACATTAGTGCGTGCTTTATTTGGTATGATTGGATCTTCTTCTCCCTCACTATAAAGGGTAAGGAGATAATTACAATATTGCTCGGGAAGAAGTCGTGTTTGTTTCCAATATTTTATCTCTTTTATAATAATTTCTTTCCGCTCTTGGTTCATCCTTTCCCCTCCTGAAGCTCTAAATAACTATATTTATTATCGTACGGAAGAGCGAAAAATTGAAGTAAAAAAGCTGACTCAAAGAGTCAGCGTTGAATAATTAATCTAAGAAATCTTTTAGTCGCTTACTTCGACTTGGATGTCTCAATTTTCTTAAGGCTTTCGCTTCAATTTGACGAATTCTCTCACGTGTAACACCGAATACTTTACCAACTTCTTCAAGTGTACGTGTTCTACCGTCATCTAAGCCAAAGCGAAGTCTAAGAACATTTTCTTCCCGATCCGTTAATGTGTCCAGCACATCTTCAAGCTGCTCTTTTAATAACTCATATGCGGCTGCGTCTGAAGGAGCTAACGCATCTTGGTCTTCGATAAAATCACCTAAATGCGAGTCATCTTCTTCACCAATCGGTGTTTCTAATGAAACAGGTTCTTGAGCAATCTTAAGAATTTCTCGTACCTTTTCAGGTGTTAGATCCATTTCTTCTGATACTTCTTCTGGAGTAGGCTCACGACCTAAATCCTGCAGTAATTGACGCTGTACCCGAATTAATTTATTAATCGTCTCAACCATATGAACTGGAATTCGAATGGTACGAGCTTGGTCAGCAATCGCACGTGTGATCGCTTGGCGAATCCACCAAGTTGCATACGTACTAAATTTATATCCTTTGCGATAGTCGAACTTTTCAACAGCCTTAATTAATCCCATATTTCCTTCTTGGATTAAATCAAGGAACAACATTCCACGACCAACATACCGCTTAGCAATACTAACAACGAGACGTAGGTTGGCTTCCGCTAATCGCCGCTTTGCTTCTTCGTCACCGTCTTCAATTTTTTTTGCTAAATTGATCTCTTCTTCAGCAGAAAGAAGTGGAACTCGACCAATTTCTTTTAAATACATACGAACTGGATCATTAATCTTAATTCCAGGAGGTACACTTAAGTCGTTTAAATCAAATTCTTCTTCTTTCTCCATTTGTTGCATATTAGGTACATCATCATTATCATTTAATATTTCAATACCTTGTTCACCTAAGTATTCGAAAAACTCGTCAATTTGGTCTGAATCTTGGTCAAATACTGCAAGTTTTTCTGTAATTTCTGCGTAGGTTAGTACTCCTCTTTTTTTCCCTAACTCAACTAGTTGTTCCTTTACTTGATCGATGGTCAAATCTCCATCCGCGAGTGGGCGTAATGGTTTCTCAGCCATTCGATCCCCTCCTTCCATTGATACAACACGTCAACTTTCTTCAGATGAATCCTCATCTCTCTAGCAGGTGCTATCGTTTCAAGTCTTTTTTCATTCGGATGATATCCATAGCAATTTGAGCTGCCATTAATACATCTTTTTGTTTTTCAGCTTCTTTTTTCTCTTTTTCTTTTTGTTCTATTTCTACCCATTTTGGATAGGTTTCAATCTTATTAATGTAATCCGATAATTCTTGATCAGATAAATCATCACTAATCTCAAGCATCGCAATTTCAGCAGCTAGCCTTCTTAACTTCTCGTCATCAAGTCTTTCAATAAAAAGACTTGGATTAGGTTCAAATCCTTCACCATAATAAGCAAAGAGATGCGCAACAATTGCGTGATATTCATCTATGTTAAAAGCTCCACCAATTTTTTCTTGGATGGTAGCAGCTGTTTCTGCATTTTTCATCATATGTGCTAAAAGAATTCTTTCAGCATTGTGATAAGCGGGAAGTAACTTTTTCTGCTCAAACCCTCGATGTTTTTTTATTTCGACCAAGGATCGAACATTTTGTTGTTGCCCTCCCTTATTTCGTTTTTCTCGAAAAATTCGATGCTGTTCTTGCTTTAGTGCCTCCAATGATAAAGAAAATTCATTAGCGATTTGTCTCAAGTAATGATCTCTTTCAACTGCACGAGGAAGATCAGATATTTCATTAAGTACTTCTTCGATATACCTCATCCTTTCTCCTTCATCGAGGAGGTTTTTCCCTCGTTTTAAATATTGCATTTTGAAAGACATCAGTGTAAGACTACCATTGATAATTTCTCGCTTAAATTGCTCCCCACCATTAAGCCGAATGTAATCATCTGGGTCTTGCCCTCCTGGTAACAATGCTACTTTAACATAACACCCCACTTGAACGAGCATCGAAGCAGCTCTTGATGAAGCCTGTATCCCCGCTTCATCAGAGTCATAACATAAGATAACAGTTTCGGCATTCCTTCGAATAACTTTTGCCTGTTCCTCGGTAAGTGCTGTGCCTAAGGTTGCAATGCCGTTTGAAATTCCAGCTCCCCATGCGGATATCACATCAATATATCCTTCAAAAAGTACTGCTTGATTTAACTTTCTAATGTTCGGGCGAGCTAAATGGATCCCATAAAGCGTACGACTTTTATTAAAGAGAACCGTTTCTGGACTGTTTAAATATTTGGGCTTTCCATCATCAATAATCCGTCCACCAAAAGCGATTACATTTCCTTGTCCGTCCCAAATTGGAAACATCACACGATTACGGAAACGATCAAATAATTTACCGTCAAACTCACGGACCGATAATAATCCTGCTTTTTCAAGGGACTTTAGGTTGTATCCTCTCTTTTCTAACAGGTTTGTTAAACTATCCCAATGATTTGGGGCAAAGCCAATTTGAAAAGTTTCGAGCATTTCTTGTGTAAATCCTCTTTGCTCCACATAATTTAACCCTGTAGCCCCCATATCAGTTTTAAGGAGAATGTGATGGTAAAATTTCATTGCAAGTTCATGTGCGGCTTCTATAACAGACTGATCATTCGATTTTGCTTTATTGGAACTAATACTAGGAAGTTCAATATTTGACCGTTCCCCTAGCCTTACAACTGCCTCAACAAAACTAAGGCCTTCTAATTCCATAAGAAAAGAAAAAACATTACCGCCAGCTCCACAGCCGAAACAATGATAAAGTTGTTTATCTGGTGAAACTGAAAAAGAAGGTGTCTTTTCACCGTGAAATGGACAAAGACCAATGTAATTTCTTCCTTGTTTTTTTAACTGTACATATTCGTTAATCACTTCTACAATATCTGCCGACTTACGAACTTCCTCAACTTTTTCTTCTGGGATGCGGTTAACCATCTTTCATCACCAATCTTCTATCTGATTAGGATTACCATTCTGGTTACTATATTTTCGACCTTTTTCGGCAAATTCCTTCTTCTGTAGAAATATTTTTCTTAAATTGGTACAAAAATGTTTGCGATCCGTTGCTGTAAATGCTTTAGGCCCTTTTGTCTTATTTCCAGCCCTCCTTTGTTTTTGAGACCAATGCCTTAATTGAAGGATCGTGATCATTTCATCTTCTGTAAAAATTTTTCCTCGTGGTGATAATACAGACAACTTCCGTCCTACCAGAATGGAAGCAAGGGCATGATCTTGTGTAACGACAACATCATTTTCCTTCGCATTGTTCATAATAAACAAATCTGCAGCCTCTTTGTCTGGATCTACCAACACAACTTTAGCTTGTTCATACTGAGCTGATGAGAATATGAGGAAACAAAAATGACCTCTACATTAAATTCTGCTATTATTTCGTCCTTGACTGGACAAGAATCAGCATCAACATATACATATGATTTCGTTAACATGGTCTCTATTTCTACATCTCCTAACAAAATCCTTCTTAAAAGTGTTCTTCAGAAATGAAATATGTCGACAAATCCTCGTCAATAACTATCATTACCAAAAAACACAGAAAAAGTCTTGACTTTTTCAATTTATTTGTTCTTTTTTTGTTTTATGCTAAATCTAGATGTTTTTTTATCACAAATTTTCATTATAATAATTATTTGTTAATTTGACTACTATCATGCTTAAAAAATTTTCCTGTAAGAAAAGTGGAAGGCGCCAGCTTATCAGGGACAAGCGCTGGAAGGCTAGCAATAGATGTGCCGTTTTTTGATATCGGTTGATAGACCGAAGCCGCCGTTTAGTGCCGCATGGACTGGAGCTGCTTATTCCTTTCAGTTGCAAAATGCTGTTTTCGCAACAATTTGATTCACCTCAATTTGCCTTACAGTAAAGAGGAGAGCGAAGTCCATTAGACCTGAACTCTGCAGCTAGACAATCGAAAAGCGAAAGGCTTGTGGGTAGCCATGACTAGCAGTTGTTCTTGCTCGCGAAAGTCTGCTTTTTTGTTTTTTGGTTCTGTCAGAACATTTGACCTCAAGAGGTAAAATCCATGCGCTAGACAAAAGAATAGAGGCTGAATAGTCAGCCTCTACTTGCCTTGAAACATATTCGAAATAAGGTTTGCTGTTTCCTCTACAGCTTTGCTCGATACATCAATAACCGTACACCCAATTCGATTCATAATTTTTTCAGCATACTCAAGTTCTTGTTTTATTCTTTCTATATTTGCGTAGTTAGCTTCTGCTTTTAATCCTAAAGCTTTTAAACGTTCTGTTCTTATATCATTTAACTTCTCAGCATTAATAATAAGACCGATACATTTTTTTGGAGTCACCTTAAATAGTTCTTCAGGTGGCTCTACTTCAGGAACGAGCGGAACATTAGCTACTTTGAAACGCTTATGTGCTAAATACTGTGAAAGAGGCGTTTTCGAAGTGCGTGACACCCCAATCAATACGATGTCTGCCCGAACAATTCCTCTTGGATCTCTTCCATCGTCATACTTTACAGCAAATTCAATCGCTTCAACCTTTCGAAAATAGTCTTCATCTAGTCGATACACAAGCCCTGGTTCATACCGTGGTTGTTTTTGTGTAATTGTTGCGATTTTCTCCATCATAGGACCAATAATATCTACAACCTCGACACGTGCAGCTTGAGCTTGTTCAATTAAGTAGTCTTTTACCTCTGGAATAACTAACGTAAAAGCAATAATCGCTTGTGCTTGTTGCGCTAGACCAACTACTTCATCAATTGTACTTTTATCATCAACATAGGGAATTCTCCTGATTTCAACACCAGAACCACTATATTGACTTGCTGCAGCTCGTACAACTAATTCAGCAGTTTCACCTACTGAATCTGATACAACATAAACAATTGGGCGATGATTAAATACCTCCATCACTACCTCCTCATTAGCGCAAACCATTCATTAAATTATATTAATTCATCGTTCGCTAAGTCCACTAACACTTTCGTAATGTTCGTTTTTGTTAATCTACCGATCACTTCTAGCCCAGATCCTTTATCAAATTCACGGACAACAGGTAACGCATCAATTTGTTTATCAATTAATTTATTTGCTACGTCAATAATTAAATCATCTTTTTGACACATTGTTATATTAGGCATCCTCGTCATAATAATACTTACTGGCATCGTTTCGATTTTTTGACTTCCGATGCTCGCTCGTAACAAATCCTTTCGCGAAAGAACTCCAATTAAAGACGAACTTTGATCAATAACAAATAAAGTACCAACATCTTCTAGAAACATCGTAACGATTGCATCGTATACCGATGAAGATTCGCTGACAACAACAGGAATGGATTGATACTGTTGTACCGTGAGTTTCTTTACTTTTTCTGTTAATAATTGTGAACCTGTCTTACCCGTATAAAAATATCCTACCCTTGGTCTTGCATCTAAAAATCCTGCCATCGTTAATATAGCCAAATCTGGTCTTAACGTAGCTCTCGTTAAATTCAATCGATCTGCAATCTGTTCTCCAGTAATTGGCCCATTATTTTTCACTATATCTATAATCTGCTCTTGTCTAACTGTTAGTTCGATTGTACCTCACCGCCTTCACAACACAAAATGTGTTATGCTTTTATTCTATTATTATATACTAATACAATGAATTTTGGAATATGCGGTGCATTATTTTAAATAACTTGTATTTATAATTAGCTTAGTTACAAAGTAAGGTTGAATATTAAAGTGCTAATTGAACGATTTAAGCAAAAACAATCGCATTAAACTTAGCAAAACTTTGAATTGTATTGGCTAATAATTTCATTTGTGCTAAGCGATTTTGTTTTACTTTTTCATCTTCGGCCATAACCATAATATTATCAAAGTATAAATTTATAGATTTTTGCGTATTCGCTAATGCTTCATAAGCTGTTTTTACATCCCCATTTTCTAAAGCTTGCCTTACTTTTTGATCAGTTTCTACATAAACAGAGTATAGATCTCTTTCTTCTTCAAGTTCAAATAAACTCTCGGACAACTCCGTTAGCCCACTTGCCTTAGAAGAGATGTTTGTGACACGACTTAATGCTTCTACCGTTTCTTTAAATTGTGGTTGCTCAAGCTGTTCCATAAGTAATTGAGCTTTATTGACAATCGTATCTACTTTCCCAATCGAATCTGAAAGTACAGCATCGACGATATCATAACGAGTTCCTCGTTCCTGAAGTGTGTTCTTCACTCGTAGACTAAAGAACTCAATCAAGTCACTAGTAACTTCTTTACTGTCTCGCTTTAATAACTGCTTCTCATCTGCTACTTGTACTGCCAAATCAATGACTTCTTCAACCGATAGTTTAAGGTCTTTATCTAATATCATCTGAATAATACCTGCTGCTTGACGACGTAAAGCATACGGATCTTGAGAACCCGATGGAATTAGACCAATCCCAAAACAAGTCACAATTGTATCTAATTTATCTGCCATACTAACAATAGTCCCCGTTTTTGTTGAAGGACTTTGATCATTAGCAAAACGAGGCATGTAATGTTCTTTAATAGCCAATGCAACTTCTTTGTCTTCTCCAGCTTTTATAGCGTATTCCTCACCCATTCGCCCTTGCAACTCAGGGAATTCATAGACCATTTGAGTTACTAAATCAAATTTACACAGCTCAGCTGCTCGCTCAATTTTAGATGTCTCAGTCATAGCTAATGTTCCAGCTATCGCCTTAGAAATGGTTTGAATACGTCTTACTTTTTCACCTAAAGAACCTAATTCTTCATGATACACAATCGTCTCTAAGCGTTTTAGAGCATCTTCAATTTTTAATTTTTGATCTTCTCGATAGAAAAACTGTGCATCTGACAAACGAGCACGTAATACTTTTTCATTTCCTTTTACAACATTCTCTAAATGTTCATGATTACCATTTCTTACGGTAATAAAGTAAGGTAATAGCTTACCTTCTTCTGTTTGAACAGGAAAATAGCGTTGGTGTTCTCGCATAGATGTAATCAATACTTCTTCTGGAACTTCAAGGAAACTTTCATCAAAACTTCCATGAAGAGCTGTAGGATATTCGAGTAAATTATTTACTTCTTCAAGTAAATCCTCATCAATTGGGACGACCCAACCATTCTGTTCTTCAATCTGTTTGATTTGATTTCTAATCGCTTCTTTTCTCTCTGTAGGATTTACTATAACGTATTGAGCTAGTAGTGTGTGTACGTATTGCTTTGGCTCTTCTATCGTTGTTTCGTTCCCTAAGAAGCGATGCCCATAAGATAGTCGCCCCGTTTGTACATTCGTAATATTAAAAGGAATGACTTCATTTCCATACAACGCAACGAGCCATTGAATCGGACGAACATAACGTAAATCATATTCATTCCAGCGCATGTTCTTTGGAAAATGAAGATTTTTTATAATCTCTTCAAGCTGTGATAACACCGATTTCGTTTCTTGACCAACAATGTGCTTTTTAGCAAATACATACTCTTGACCATTAATTTTGTTGAAGAACAAACCATCTGCTGTTAAACCTTGTCCTCTTGCAAAACCTAAGGCAGCTTTTGTCCAATTCCCTTCTTCATCAACAGCTATTTTTTTAGCTGGACCTCTCGCTTCTTCCACCTTATCTTCTTGCTTTTCTGCCAATCCCATAATCACAATAGCTAGTCTGCGTGGAGTTGAATATGCTTCAATTGCATCATAAGAAACATGTCCATCATTTAACCACGCCTCTATTTTATCCTTTAACTGATTCATTGCATCTGTGACAAAACGAGCGGGCATTTCTTCTAAACCAATTTCAAGTAAAAAATCTTTCTTACTCATTTGATAATTCCTCCTTCACCTTCAGCATTGGGAAGCCTAGTCGTTCACGTTCTGCTAAATAAACTTTTGCACAATCTCTTGCTAAGTTACGAACTCGTCCAATATAACCTGTTCGTTCTGTAACAGAAATGGCTCCTCTAGCATCTAATTGGTTAAACACATGAGAACACTTCAACACATAATCATACGCTGGAAATACAAGGTTTTCATCTAATGCACGCCTTGCCTCTTGTTCATATGTACTAAATAATTGGAACATCATCGCACTATCTGATACTTCAAACGTATATTTTGAATGCTCATACTCAGGTTGTAAAAAGATATCTCCATATGTTACCCCATTGACCCACTCAAGGTCGAAAACATTTTCTTTATCTTGAATGTAAGAAGCTAATCGTTCAATTCCATAAGTAATTTCAACAGCTACTGGATGTGCATCAATTCCACCAACTTGTTGAAAGTATGTAAATTGGGTAATCTCCATGCCATCTAACCAAACTTCCCAACCTAATCCCCATGCACCGAGCGTAGGAGCTTCCCAGTTGTCCTCTACGAAACGAATGTCATGTTTTAAAGGATTAATCCCTAATTCTTTTAAGCTGTCTAAATAGAGCTCTTGGATATTATCAGGCGATGGCTTCATAATGACTTGAAATTGATGATGCTGATACAGACGATTGGGATTTTCCCCATACCTGCCATCAACTGGACGTCTTGAAGGCTCAACATAAGCTACGTTCCATGGTTCAGGACCAATACTTCTTAAGTAAGTCATTGGATTCATGGTCCCAGCACCTTTTTCAACATCGTATGCCTGCATAATAATGCAATTTTGTTTAGCCCAAAAGTTTTGTAACGTAAGAATCATATTTTGTACATTCATCTTTTTTCCTCCTTATCAAATTAACATTTATAAAAACTTGACTCCTTTGTTAACAACATAGGTAATTTACGGCATTTTTTAATGAAGCCTAAAATATGCGAGTAATCTCGAATGAACATCAAAAAAACTCTCGTCCCTATGCTATCCTTAATAGCATAGGGACGAGAGTTACCCGCGGTTCCACCCTATTTGCTTTTCTCATCAACGATGTGAAAAGCCACTTTCAATGAGAGATGCTCCAGAATGCCTTTCTTTATCGTCTATATCCCTAGCTCACACCATCCTAGGTTCGCTTTCTATAGAGAGGATAAATACTTCCTTTCCTTCTTTGCACCGTATGTTTTCAATAAAAGTTCAAAAAGTTCTCATGCAACATCATTTCATTCCTTGTAAAGTCACTAACCTCAGTTTTTTCACAAGATGACCTGTGTTACTAGTCCTTTTTTAACTAGTTAAAACATATACTTTAAAAGCATGATACTCAAAAAGCTAACCGCTGTCAACTTTCATTTGGATTTAGCCAATTCATTTTCTCTAATTGATCTAAAAAAGATCTTGATTTTAGCCTTAATCCAGAATACTCATCGTAATACGATGTCAAAACGTGTTTCAATTCTTGCTTTGTTTCTTTTTTCACAGAAATATTTCCTAAACGCTTTAAGTCAAAATGGTAAAAGAGCCGGAGCAATTTAATGGTAGCTGGGGAAACTTTCAACCGATACGGATCTTTATGCGAACAACGATGACACAAAAAACCACCTTCACCGATTGAAAAAGAAAATTCTCCGTCTACGCTATCACAACTAGAACATCCATTTAACTGCGGTCCAATACCAGATACAAAAAGCATCTTTACTTCATAAAGACGGACTAGTATCTCTGGGTCTACTTCTTCATCAATATAATGGAGCGTTTGTACTAATAATTCAAATAAATATGGATTACGTTCAAGGTCATTGGTAAGTTTATCTGTTAATTCAACTATGTAAGAAGCATAAGAGGCTCGAAGTAAATCATTTCGAACCTCTCGATAAGATTGAATAATCTCTCCTTGTTGAAGAGTACCTAGACCAGAGCCTTTTTGAATAAGAAAAGTGCCATAAATAAATAATTGAGAAATAGCAGCTAATCGACTCTTAGGTTTTTTTGCTCCTCTCGCCATGACACCGACCTTACCCATTTCTCTCGTCAGTAAAGTAACAATTTTATTAGCTTCACCGTAATCCGATGTACGAATAACAATACCTTCTACTTTTTGAAACATTCTAGTCACCACACAAGGAAGTCGTGAAGTGCAAGCAAGATCAGTGAGCGTCTAAGTTCGTGTACTCCTCTTCATTATCTTGAGCTGATACGTCACCATGCTCCTTTTCCAGTTCCTTGATTAATAAATAGGTATCAACACTTCCTGTCATCGAAAATACTTTCCAGGAGAAATCAAGCACTTGGAATTCCACCTTTCGTTTAGGAATGTTAGACCGCTCTATACTCTATAGCTTGACCTTGTTTTGCAAATTCATGTTATGGAATAATTGTCAATTTAGACAAACCGTAATATGCTACATGCATTTACTTCATACATCTATCTTAGAGATTTTTTTATAAAAAAACAATGGCTACAAGTTGAGCCATTGTTAAAACTATATTAATAAGTTATTACAGACTATTACAAAATTAATATTCATCTTCATTAAATCCGAAATCTCGCAATTGATGACCTTTATTTCTCCAATCTTTTTGCACTTTAACCCATAGTTCAAGGAACACTTTTGAGCCTAGTAAAGCCTCAATATCTGTACGAGCACGTTTGCCTATTTCTTTTAGCATACTACCTTGCTTGCCGATAATAATCCCTTTTTGTGATGAACGTTCGACAATAATAGTAGCCCCAACGTAAACAGTCTCACTACCTTCACGCTGCTTCATTTGTTCTATAACCACAGCTAAAGAATGAGGTATTTCCTCACGAGTTAAATGTAACGCTTTCTCGCGAATGAGTTCTGCAACAATAAATCGTTCAGGGTGGTCGGTTACTTGATCTGCAGGATAGTATTGTGGACCTTCTGGTAAATGTTTAGTAATTTGCTCTAATAAAGTTGTTACGTTGTTTCCTTCTAATGCGGAAACAGGCACGATCTCTTCAAACGTATGACGGTCTTTATATCCATTAATGATATTAAACAACTTGTCTGGATGGACTTTATCTATTTTATTCACAACAAGAAATACAGGGGTTTTCGACTCTTTTAAACGATCCAAAATAAATTGTTCGCCTGAACCAAATCCTTCTCCTGCATCAATAACAAACATAATTAAGTCAACTTCTCTTAATGTATTGTTTGCAATTTTCATCATAAAATCACCAAGCTTATGCTTAGGTCTATGTATCCCTGGTGTATCTAAAAAAACAATTTGCGCATCGTTATTCGTATAAACACCTTGAATTTTATTTCTTGTCGTTTGTGGTTTATCACTCATAATCGCTATTTTTTGACCGACGATGTAATTTAACAATGTTGATTTTCCAACATTCGGTCTCCCGATAATGGCGACAAAACCTGATTTATAACCTTCTCTATTATTCATTCATATCCCCCGCAGTAAAAGCTCCTGGCAAAAGTTCGCCAACAGTTATTTCTTGAACATCACCTTTTAAGTTTGTTAAATAGACTGGCATTTCCGCACGACAGAATTCAGTAAGGACTTGCCTGCATGCACCACATGGAGGCACTGGTCGGTCCGTATCCGCAACTACAGCGATTGCAGTAAAATCATGGATACCTTCTGATACAGCCTTAAATATGGCCGTTCTTTCTGCGCAATTCGTAAGCCCATATGAAGCATTCTCAATATTGCACCCTTTGTAGACGCTTCCTTCTTTCGAAAGTAAAGCCGCCCCGACAGGAAACTTAGAATATGGAACATATGCTTTTTCTCTTGCAGACTTTGCTTCGTCCATAAGCTTAATTTTTTCCAATGTTACTCTTCCTTTCTTTTTTCACGAATATACACTTTCATATTACTGTCATCATAAACTGCATCTTTAATGAGAAGTTCATCCATTTGATCTGGAGGAACGACGACTCCACCAGAAATAATAAATTTCAACCCTTGCTCAACTGTCATATTAAGAACGATCACATCTTCCCTAGGAACGAGTACTAACCATCCTGAAGTTGGGTTAGGTGTAGTTGGTAAAAAAACATTAATACATTCTTTTGAAGTCAACCGCTGAACTTCCCCTTTGGATTCTCCAGTTTGAAATCCAATCGTGTAAAGACCTTTCCGTGGATATTCTAATAGTACAACATTTTTAAAAGACGATCTTTCTTGTGCAAATGCATGGATGACTTGTTCGACTGATGTATAAATAGAATTCGCAATTGGGACCCTTCTAAACCCTCGATCAATTGCATTTAGTATACCACTCCCTTTTCCTGTAAGTCGCATCGAACCGATCCAAGTAATTAGAATGATCGTTAAAATAAATCCAATTCCAAAGATCCTTTCAGAAAATGGAGTATAGACTCCAAGAAAGTAAATACTACCGTCATGAGTCGTAATAACGTTTAGCCCTTTTAATATGCCAGTTATAAACGAACCAAGAAACGCATCAATTAAGGTAAATAAAAATTGAATCACATAAATTGTGGCAATTGCTGGCAACAGAAAAATAAGACCAGCGATAATATTTTTTTGAAGCCTTTTCCACATGTCTCCTAGTTAACTCCTCTCCTACACATCAGCCTAAAACCATATTTATTCGTTCAATGATCGGTGGTAAAAAAATAGATAATCCGATTAGGACAGATATGATACTAAAGATAAAAACAGCGGCGGCTGCAATATCTTTTGCTACCTTAGCCTTTGGGTGGAAGTCTTCTGTAATCATATCGACGGTCCGTTCAATCGCCGTGTTCATTACTTCTAACGAAAGTACCATTCCAATGACTAACAATAAAATAATCTTATGAATTAATGGAACTTCTAATAGAAAAGCTAATACAATTACGATGAAACTCACGATCAAATGAATTCTCATGTTTTGTTCAAAGCGAATGACATATTTTAAGCCAGTCCATGCGTATACAAAAGAACGAAGCAGTCGCTTAAATCCCCATAGGTTTTTATCTTTTAAGTCCATAAGCGTTCAAAATTTCCTCTTGTCTAGAAAACATTATTTTCTCTTTTTCTTCAGTTAAATGATCATAACCTAACAAATGAAGAAATCCATGGACAAGCAGGAAGCCAAGTTCTCTCTCAAAAGAATGTTCGTATGATTGGGCTTGTTCAAGCGTACGTGGGATAGATATGATAATATCACCTAATACATTAGGTCCTTCAGGATCAATAATTTGAACCTCCTCTTCCCCAGCTTCATTTAATGCAAAAGAAATGACGTCCGTAGGTGTATCTTTCCCTCGGTATTCGCGGTTTATATCTTGAATTCGCTTATCGTCTACAAACGTGACTGAAATTTCGGTAGGGCCTGTTAACCCTTCCATTTTCGCTGCTTTGCTAATAATGGATTTTGCCAATTCGATTTGTTCTTCGGTGAGTTTAGTCGTTTCATCTAAAATATCAATTTCAAAGTTCATGCCTTCGCTCCCTTTTCTTTCGGATCATCTGGGTATTCAATACGAGAATGAAACGTTCCTTGTAACGTCTCATACATCGATACTGCGACTTTATCTAGTTCTTTTAACGTGAGATCACACTCATTAAACTGACCATCCTCCAGACGATCATTTACTATTTTTCGTATCATAGTAGATATTTTATCCGGTGTAGGCTTATTTAGCGACCTTACAGCCGCTTCAATGCAATCTGCGATTCCAACGATGGCAGCTTCTTTCGTTCGAGCTTTAGGACCAGGGTACCTAAATTGTTCTTCAGGAATCGTTTGATCGGTTTCTTGGTTTGCTTTATGGTAGAAATATTTTAATAACGTTGTACCATGATGCTGTTCTGCAATATCAATAATCTCTTTAGGCATTTTATATTCCTTCAACATATCTGCACCGTCATACGGATGAGATATAATAATCGTCTTACTAAGCTGTGGAGAAATTTTATCATGTGGATTATCAATTTTCATTTGATTTTCTATAAAGAAATGCGGTCGTTTCGTTTTCCCGATATCATGATAATAAGACCCTACTCTCGCTAATAATCCATTAGCACCTATCGATTCACAAGCTGCTTCCGCTAAGTTCCCAACCACCACACTATGATGATAAGTTCCTGGAGCTTCTAATAAGATCTTTCGTAACAACGGATGGTTTGGGTTTGATAGCTCAATAAGCTTAGTCGTCGATAAAATTCCAAAGCCAGCTTCAAAGAATGGAACGAGACCTAATGTTAACACAGCAGCAATAAACCCTGATACAAAAGCAAACCCTAAATGCATTCCAATCTCAATCCAACCTTGTTGGAAACTTTTTAACAATAATATGGATAAGATCGTGACCATATTAATAAAAGATACAAATAATCCTGCTTTTAAAATTCGAGTCATACTTGTCGAACGACCTAAGAAATACACTCCTGCAAAACAACTGAATAAAATATAAACACCAAACGTAAAATTAAAAGTCCCAACTGTTTCATTGTTAAAAATAATACTTGCAATAATTGCAAAGAATATGCTTGAAAACAATGCAATTCGTTGATGGATTAAAATCGTTAACAACATCGCACCAACTGCCACAGGTACAATTAAACCAATTGCTGGAATGTCTAACCTCTCAATTAAACTCGTAATTTTCATAATGGTAACCGTAATAAAGAAAATTAGAACAAACATGAGCAAATGACTGTTATTTGTCTTTACACTCGTTTGAGCTTCATTAAGATAATAAGAAAGCATCCCAATTATTAGCAGAACGAGAATGGCTAACCCTAAGTAAGGGTAAATATTAAACGCATCATCTAATAAACCCACCATCCGTATTTGTTCATAAATTTCATGGTTGATCAATTCCCCTTGTTTTACTAACAATTGCCCTTCACGTATAATTACAGGTTCAACCGATTCAACAGCTTCTTGTTGAAGACGTTCTGTTGCTTTATCGTCATAAATGTAATTGGGAATAATAGCAAATTGTGCAGTTTCAATCATTGCGTCATGTAAACGGTTGGAAACGGTAGAAATCGCGATCTTACCTTTTACCGATTGTTTCGCCGCCTCCAAATCATTGATAGCAATTCTCTCACTCATGACAGCATGTACTGCATTCGTCGTCGTTTCTCTAGCTACTTGTAATTGACCACTTGAAGACAATAATAATGTTCGAACCGTTTCATCTGACAGATCGTTCGTCGTCCCCGAAGAAAGAACTTCTTGAACATAATTAAGACGATCTTCTAAACTTAATGTTTCGCTTTCTTCTCCTGGTTGAACCTCTAATTCAGCTTTTGTCATCTCTTCATTTACTAAGTGAATAAGGTCAAAGGTATCGTTCACTCTTTCAACTTGCATTTGAGCATATTCTTTTTTGAGTACATAGACAGGCTGAACCGCCTCTAAAACTTCTTTTCTTTTTTGGTCTGTTGCTATTTTATTTTCCACAGTAATCGGCGAACGAATGTCTTGGTCTGCAACCTGAGACATTCGAACTTCAATTTTTTCAGGAATAATATTGTCAAGCATAGCAATAAACAAAAACAAACCTAATATTACAAATAGAACACCACGCAAATAGCGATGGTCCTTCACTCTTTTCCACCATGTCATTTGATCGATCGGGGAACGTTTACTCAAGATAGTTCACCTCTTATTTTCATACCTTTACTACTCTCCTGTTTGTCCAACAAAATTATATCTTAAACGGAATAAGGATAAAGAGGGCGACCATAAGTGATTGTGCTCTCTCGCATCCATGATATACGGCGCCTGTAAATGTACTCAGGCAGCTGTATATTCATCGCGAGGTGCCTAGCACTCTGCTAATGGGTCACCCTCAAAATCAAATGTCAGTGTCAATTATCTTTATCCCTTTTCTCTGATTGATCATATGCATCCAATATTCGTTGAACAAGCGTATGGCGAACAACATCAGATTGCTGTAAATAAATAAAGTCTACTCCGTGAACATTGCCTAATACATCGATTCCTACTTTTAAACCAGATCTCTTCCCTTTTGGAAGATCAATTTGGGTTAAATCACCGTTTACTACCATTTTTGAACCAAAACCTAATCGAGTTAAAAACATCTTCATTTGTTCTTGTGTCGTATTTTGTGCCTCATCTAAAATAACAAATGAATCGTCTAAAGTTCTCCCTCTCATATACGCTAATGGTGCAACTTCAATCGTCCCTCTTTCCATTAGCCTAAGTGTCTGTTCGACACCTAATATGTCATGAAGAGCATCATAAAGTGGCCGTAAATAAGGGTCCACCTTTTCCTTTAGATCACCTGGTAAAAAACCTAAGCTTTCTCCTGCTTCTACAGCTGGACGCGTCAGGACAATTTTTTTTACTTGTCCGTCTTTTAATGCAGTTACAGCCATGACAACAGCTAAATAGGTTTTTCCTGTTCCAGCAGGACCTATACCAAAAACAAGATCCCGTCTTCGAATGGCTGAAACATAATGTTTTTGACCTAAGGTTTTAATCAATACTGGTTTCCCTTTTGCATTGACGGTAAGCTTTTCCTGATATAAATGGAGAAGTTCTTCAAGCATTCCTTTTTCGGCTAACTGAATAGCATAAACAACATCTCGCTCAGATAATGTTGTTCCTTGTCTTAATAATTTCAACATCGTTTCTAATACGTCTTTAACGGTTTGAACGGATTCGTCTTCTCCTTTGACTGAAAGATCCTCGCCTCGAGTGGTAATTTGAACACCCAGCTTTTCTTCAATCCGTTTTAAATGAGCGTCATTTGGACCATATAATCGTTGAACTTCATTTTGATCTTTAATTTCTAATGGAATTACTTTAATTTGTGACAATAGCCTCAATCTCCTTGAATGATCGGTTGCTCCGTCGTAATATCTTCTATAACTTGGTAATGAAGCTTTAATTTAACTTTACCATTCTCGACGTCTTGGTGCAAAACTTTTTCACCTTTAATAACAGCATCCACTGGTAATCGCTCTTGCAATTCTTCTTTCGCCATCTTTTTAGCTACTTTCACAGCTTCTTCAACAGTGTACTCTCTTTCTACTTCATTTTTCTCTAACCATTGCTTTTTCTTATATTGCACAGGTATCGTCCAATTTAAAAGTCGTAGTGAATGTTTTCTTTCAAATATCTCTACTTTTTCAAAAGAGTGTTGTTTCCAACCCCAAATAGGAAGATCCAAGTCAAAAATACTTAGATAATGGTAAGTTCTCCCTTCCCCTGTTAACGTTTCAAAATGGTTGACAAGTGGTATCGTCACTTCGGACTTGTACCAAATTTCTCCAAGAACACTTCCTTGTGCGGGTACTATTTGAGTATTTCCTTCCTTTCCTATAAAACCAGATACAAGTAAGTCTCCTTTTTCAACAAAGTCATTTCGACGCACAAGGACTTGACCCTGTTCAATAAACATATCATAGACAATCGCTTTTTTCTTTGCTACTAAATGCCTCGGATTTAGTCTTTCTTGCTTTTCAGGTAGTGTTTGCTCCACAACATTAAACTGAAAGGTTGTACCATTCAATTTAACACCAATCCATGTGGCATCCTCAATTTGATCTGTTATTTTTTTCTGTATATACTCTACACTAGGAAGCATAAAAATAAAGGTTCCTCGTTCGATTCCCATTTCCTGAACAGCCAGTCTAAGTTCATGTTCGACCTTAGGCGATGCTCCCTCAATTGAAATGTTCCAGACCATATTTGACAGAACAAGGAGTACGAGAAAAAAGGAAATGATACCCGCTGTAAATCCACCACGTTTCCACATTTTCTTATAAAAGAAAGGCAAACCACGCCTTTCTGTAAAGGTGACCTTACAGCTTGTCATCCGTAAAAGAGGCCTAAGACGTTTGACGTCTTCTAAGGCAATATAACAAACGATACGTTCTGCTCCAACCCTTTTAATACTCCAAATCTGAATATTATACTCAATACATCGATTTAAAAAACGCTCTCCATATGGGCCATCTATTCTCATCCTGGCATAACCATAAAGGAAGTTTATCCATACATTTTTCATTGCCATCCTCCTACTAACTATGTTCTATTCATTGATAAATATTACTTTATCGATTTTTCCTTCTAATAGGAGTTCTTCAGGTAGTATCGTCTTGATGACAAATTGTTCTCCTTTGATTAAGAGCTGGCCTTGAGATAATAATAAACGGAGCTCTTCGTTCGAAAATTGAAGGACACCGCGATGATTTTCAATATAAATATGAATTTGACCGATCATTGTAATGCGAGGTAAATCCATCAACACATCAGCTGGAAGCTCCATTTGGTCTGTAAGAAATTTCTTCACTTGTTGTCGCCACTTTTTCATCAGAGAACCTCCTCTCCTCTCATTTTTATGACAGGAAGAGATTGACTATCACTAGAAAATTAGAAAAACACAATTTGTTGCTAAGAATAGGTGGAAATTAGAACGGTTATACCCTAATCCGTAATCGTTTAAAGTAAAACAATTATTAATGGAACGATTATAAAAGCTACCTATAGATAACAAGAAGGTTAGTACTCAGCTATTCAAAGATACTGTATTCAGACAAACTTTAACTTTAATCGGGGCGTACTCTAAACGAGAGTTGGAACCAAATAAGGCTAGAACTAACCTTATTTGGTTCCTCGATCCCTGATACAATAAAAAAAGGGCATTGGAATTTAACTTCCAATACCCTTTAACTTCTCGGTTTACATTTAATATTTATAACTGACCTTAACGATTTTTATAAACCGAATTATCTTTTGTTTGAATAAGAACGCATTGCTTTTGGTTTAGCTAATATTTCAGACCAGATAATTCCTTTCATTGCCTCTTTTTGAGAAATGTTAGAGAAATTAAGATCTAGTTTGGTTGATTTTTTGCCTATTTCTTTTTTGAAAATAGGTGAATCGGTAATAGCAGCGTCCGTAATTGATTTTGATTCTGTTTGCCTTAACTTCTTACGCTTTTCCTCTAATTGATCACGAACTCTTTCCATCTCTGTACGTCGGTCACTAACTGCAGTACCTACTTCTCGATGGATTGGTTCAAATGAAGGTTCAATTTCTCTTGTTACAGTCGGTTGAGGAGTTTCTCTTTCCACAGGAGCTTGTTCTTGACGGAAGATTTCTTTCCAATCAATTTCTTGTTCTCTTTTTGGCTTTTGCCCTTGCTCTGCTTCTTTCTTATTTTCTGCTTGCCTGCTAAAGAAATTCCACAAAGCACCTAATATTAGTAAAACGAAAAATATATTCCCGAATAAAAAATCAAAGATTTGCAATTGTAACTCCTCCTTTGAGAGGATTATTTACCGTGCTTTGGGTTATTATCTTCATCATTTGTTGCTTTTCCAATAGAATCTCTCATGTCTGTATCAGCCATAATGTTTTGATAGTTAACATAGTCCATAACACCCATATGACCACTGCGAAGCGCTTCAGAAAGTGCCATCGGTACTTCGGCTTCGGCTTCCACAACTTTCGCTCTCATTTCTTCAACTTTCGCCTTCATCTCTTGTTCTTTTGCTACAGCCATTGCACGACGTTCTTCAGCTTTCGCTTGTGCAATTTTCTTATCTGCTTCCGCCTGATCTGTTTGAAGTTCTGCCCCGATGTTTTTACCGATATCTATATCTGCAATATCAATCGAAAGAATTTCAAACGCGGTTCCTGCATCTAAACCTTTAGATAAAACAGTTTGCGAAATCATATCTGGATTTTCAAGTACTTTTTTATGATTCGTTGCTGAACCGATCGTTGATACAATCCCTTCACCAACACGGGCAATAACTGTATCTTCACCAGCACCCCCGACTAGACGATCGATGTTCGCACGAACTGTAATACGCGCTTTCGCTTTTACTTCAATTCCGTCCATTGCTACACCCGCAATAAATGGAGTTTCAATAACTTTAGGGTTAACACTCATTTGAACCGCTTCTAGTACGTCACGACCAGCTAAATCGATCGCAGCTGCCCTTTCAAAACTTAAATCAATATTAGCACGTTGTGCAGCGATTAAAGCGTTTACGACACGGTCAACATTACCACCTGCTAAATAGTGACCTTCTAGCTTACTTGTGTTTAAATCAATACCTGCTTTAACCGCTTTAATTAACGGGTTTACAACACGCGCTGGAATTACTCGACGGAGCCTCATTCCAACTAATTCAAAAATACCAATTCTTACTCCAGCAGCTAGTGCTGAAATCCATAGCATGACTGGAACAAATGTAAATAGAACTGCTAATGCTACAATGATTAGACCTAAAATAATGAGAAAGAAAATATCTCCTGTAGGCATTCTTTATTCCTCCCTTTGTAACTTTTCTTTGATTTCTCTTACTACGATACGCGACCCTGAGGTATAAACTACCTCAACGTTCTTACCTTGTTCAATATACCCTCCCTCAGAAATAACGTCAAGACGGTCACTTCCGAATAACACCATTCCTGACGGTCGAAGAGGTGTAATAGACTTTCCAATTTGCCCTACTAGTTCTTTTCTAGTGACGTTTGTAATATAACCTTCTTCGGTCGTAGTGGCACCTGTAAAAACAATTTTCTTCATTGGACCACGATAACCAAAATACTTAAAGATTAATATAGAAACGATTGTTGTTATAACAACAGCAATTAGTAAAGAAACTAGAATGTTTACGGTGGAGTAGGAAGCTAAAATCATACTGCCTATAATTGATCCTATCCCTAGTATACCAAAGATACCGAAACCAGGGACAAAGATTTCAATTAAGATCAAGATAACACCCGCTGCAAAAAGAATGACTGATTCCCATCCTGCAAATCCTGCAAATAAATGTCCAAAGAAGAAAAGAAGTAATGCAGAAAGTCCCATTATACCTGGCACACCAAACCCTGGTGAATACAGTTCAAGTACTAGCCCTAAGCTTCCTATTGATAGGAGAATAGGAATGACAACAGGGTGTGTGACAAAACGAGCAACTTGTTCTGCAAAGCTTACTTCCATATCTTTTTCAAAAGCATTTTCGATTTGTAAAAACTCTAGTAACTCTCCACGATTACTCGCTAATGCATCGGCATATCCTACATCAAGTGCATCACCAGAAGTTAAGGTAAGAAATCGACCCTCTTCTGCATTGTACTCAGGTAAATCAACAGAATTATCAGCCATTGCCCTTGCATAGAGTGGATCACGACCATTTAACTTTGCTGATTCTTCCATTTCAGCAATCCAATACGATTGCATCTTTTCTTCAGCAGCGTTACCAGCCGAGTCAATGACACCAGCAGAACCCATAAGTGCTCCAGGTGCCATCACGATCTGATCCGCATTTAGTGCAATATACGCACCAGCAGATATCGCATCTTTCGTCACATATGCAGTTATAGGGATGTCCGTTTCTCTTAGCAACCGTGCTATATTACCTGCGGCGTCAACTGCACCACCTGGAGTATCAATTTCCAAAACAATATGTTCAGCACCTTCCTCAAGTGCAGCTCCAATGGAACGTTTCATAAACGCCTCTAGTCCACGTTCGACTGTCTGTTCAACAGGAATGTAGTAAACTAATGGTTGTGAAGTTGGATTTTGACTATGTACGAATAATTGTAATGGGATAAGACAGAAAGCAGTAACCATTAAAAGTAAATAAAACCGAATCCGCAACTTACTTCTCAAGCTCATGCCTCCTTTCTAAAAGTTGGTCTCTTTGTACATATACGTTATTAGTATAACAAGGTTTCACTTTTTTAACGAATAATTAAACAATATTTATGGCAAAAGATGACCTGGCTTGTTCCGAAATTTTGCGGACCTAAGTAAAAAGTGCCTTGCATGAACGCAAGACACTTTTCTCACTTTATGATAAATGCTGTTGAACGAGACGGTTTACTAGACCGCCGTCAGCTTTGCCCTTCACCTTTGGCATGATCGCTCCCATGACTTTTCCAAAATCAGCTTTGGAAGTCGCTCCAACTTCTTGTATAGTTTCCTGTACAATTTGAGCTACTTCTTCTTCAGAAAGCTGTTCTGGTAAATACTGCTGAAGAACTTCAATTTCTCCATACAACTTAGAAGCTAAATCATCACGATTGGCTTTTTCAAACTCATGGAGGGATTCCCTGCGTTGCTTGAGTTCGCGGTTAAGTACCGTCAGTGTTTCATCTTCAGAAAGCTCACGTCCAAGTTTGATTTGTTCGTTTTGCAACGAAGATTTCACCATACGGATAACAGAGAGTTTTTCCTTCTCTTTGCTTTTCATCGCTGCCTTCATATCATCAGTAAGACGATCTAGAAGATTCAATCGATACACCCTCTCTTACGAATTAGAACTTACGCTTTCTTGCTGCCTCAGATTTTTTCTTACGCTTTACACTAGGCTTTTCATAGTGCTTACGCTTTTTCACTTCAGCTAAAGTACCTTCTTTTGAAAGTGATCTCTTGAAGCGACGAAGAGCAGCATCGATCGATTCATTTTTGCGAACACGAGTTTCTGCCATTTTATTTCCCTCCCTCCGAAACAACCAACTAACGACTTGAAAAAAACAAGTCTTTTTTGATTATAATACAAGAGACTGTTTCGGTCAACCTAAACTTGACAAGTTACTTTTTATTTCCCTTTAAATTTTGGTTTTCTTTTCTCAATGAAAGCTTGAACTCCTTCTAAATGATCATCAGTCGTAACCATCATCGCTTGTGTAATTTGTTCTCGTTTCAACACATTTTCTAGCGTCAATGTAGAGGCTTCGTCTGCAATTTGTTTCATGATTCCAATCGCTCGCGTTGGACCGTTTGCTAATTGGTTTGCAAGAGTTTCTGTAGCTTCTGGTAATTGTTCAAGTGGAACTATCTCATTGACTAATCCCCACTCTTTTGCCTTTTGTGCTTCTAATGGCTTAGCACTAAATAACAATTCCTTCGTTCGATAAGGACCAAGTACGTGTGGGAGGAAATACAAACCTCCTCCATCTGAGATTAAACCTACTTGTGCAAAACTAAGGATGAATTTAGTGTCTTCGGCAGCTATAATTAAATCGCATGCTAATGCTAAATTAAATCCTGCGCCAGCTGCAAAGCCATGTACAGAAGCAACTACTGGTTTGTTAAGTGACTTAATTTCAAGGATAAGTTCATTTAAAATGCCAACAAACTCATAAGTTTTAGTACCTGAAGTTTCCCCCATATTCTTAACATCCCCACCAGAGCTAAATGCACGTCCTGATCCATTAAGGACCACTACTTTAATGTCTTCATTTTGCTTCGCTTCTTGAATAGAACTAATTAGTCCTCTAAGCATTTCTTCACTAAATGCATTTAACGCCTCAGGACGGTTTAAAGATAGCCTCATTACACCAGCTTCAATTTGCTTCAAAAAATGTTGATTACTCATCGTTTTTTCCCCCTATTATTTAATTAACCAGCCACCATCAACGAGAATGTCAGAGCCTGTCATATAACTAGCCTCTTTTGATGCTAAGAATGCAATAACATTGGCAATTTCTTCGGGTTTTCCAATTCTATTCATAGCGGTATTTCGTTCGATCGCCGCTGTAAATTGATCATTCTCTAACCCTTTTTCAGTTAGCGGTGTTTCTATAAAACCAGGTGAAACTGAATTTACACGAATTTGATAAGGTGCTAATTCATTGGCAAGTGCCTTCGTAAAGTTTATAACCCCAGCCTTCGCAGCACTATAATGGGGAATTTTAGCACCTGACTTATAACCTGAAAGAGAGGCGACATTAACAATTGAACCATGTTCCGTTTTTGTATGAATCATCACTTTACTTAAATACTTTGAAGTTAGAAAAACACTTCTTAAATTTCGATCCTGCGTTTGGTCCCACTCCTCAATATCCATCTTTAAAATGGTCGAAGAACCTGAGCCACCTGCGTTATTAATAACGACATCAAGACGACCGATATGATCACGGACGAAATTAGCTAATCTTAAAACTTCTTCTTCCTTAGTCACATCAGTTGGGAAAATTGTAGCGGCATCTTCTCCAATAGTCGTGGTTATTTCGTTTGCCACATCGTTAAGCTTCGATTCTGTTCGTCCAACAAGGATAACTTTTGCCCCTTCCTTTGCTAACCGAAGGGCCGTTTCTTTCCCTATTCCACTACCACCTCCGGTAATTAGTGCAACATCATTTTGAAAACGAGACACAAAATCGCCTCCTTTTTTCTAGGTATTATATTGACCAGCTTCGTTCAAGCTCGCTGCAATGTCTCTAAATCGGGCAATTCGACTTTCAATTCGGTAAGAAGAAAGTTGTTCAGAAATCAGAGATAATACCTCATCTGTTTCAACTGAAAACTCGATACCCCCGATAAATTCTCTAATTAATGTTTGTACTTTTAGTACAGCTTCTTCTGTAACTACTTTTGTTAAGTTTACTTTTAGCTTTTCTTTTTCTGTTCCGTGCTGTTTTATTGCTTTTTCAGTACGGACGACCGCTGACTCGGCAGCAAATAATTCTATTCCGATGTCGGCGAGCTCCATTACAAGTTCTTGCTGTTCGTCTATCTTGGTCCCATACTTTTCATGCGATATTCCTGCTAATACTAAAAAGGCATCTCGAATCGTTTGCAGTACACGCAATTCTGGTGTTAATTCATTTAAACGATCCTCGACTTGATTTACTTTAAGACGTTCTTTTGCTAGATTTATAGCTTCGAATCCAGGAAGCTCTCCCTTTCCTGCTCTCTTAAAGAATATTCCTGGTACAAGTAATCGATTAATTTCGTTAGTTCCTTCAAATATTCGGTTAATCCGTGAGTCACGATACGCTTGTTCAATACGATATTCCTTAATAAATCCCGAACCACCGTGTAACTGGAGTGATTCATCAACTACATGGTCTAATGTTTCTGAACCATAGACCTTACAAATCGCACATTCTAAAGCATATTCCATCATTCTGTTTGTAACAAGTTGTTGATCTTCAGTGTCATACACTCCACCTAATGCACCTTCTAGCAAATCAGCTGTACGATATTGGAGTGATTCAGCTGCATAAATTCTTGCAGCCATTTTCGCTACCTTTTCTTTTGTCGCTCCAAATTCTGCTATTCTTTTTCCAAATTGTTTTCGCTCGTTCGTATGAGTAATTGCTAGTCTTAATGCTCCTTTCGCTCCCCCCATACAAGCTGACCCTAGGTTAAAACGTCCAAGATTAAGGACATTTAAAGCGATCAAATGCCCCTTACCAACTTCACCAAGGACATTTTCTACTGGGACAAGACAATCTTCTAATATTACTGATCGTGTTGATGAGCCACTAATTCCCATTTTCTTTTCTTCGGGCCCTAGTGAGAGACCCGGAAAATCTTTTTCAACAATAAATGCTGTGAATTTATCACCATCTATTTTTCCATAAACAATAAACGTTTGTGAAAATCCAGCATTTGTAATGTAAATTTTCGTACCATTTAAAATATAATGCGTTCCTTCTTGATTTAATGTTGCTGTTGTTTTGGCAGATAAAGCATCCGACCCTGAAGAAGGCTCTGTTAAACAATAGGCACCTATGTATTCACCTGATGCCATTTTCGGCAAATACTTTTCTTTTTGCTCCTTCGTACCAAAATACGTAATCGGTAATGTGGCAATACACGTATGATTAAAATGGGCAATGCCATAGCTTCCTGAGCTTCCAAGAATTTCACCTACAAGCCCTTTACTTACCTTGTCTAGACCTAGCCCTCCATATGCTTCTGGAATGCTGTGAGCTAATAAGCCTAACTCTCCTGCTTGTTGAAGAAGAGGAACTAGTTTGTCGATATTTTGCTTTTCAATCTCTTCATGGTTCGGAGCTACTTCCCGTTCTAAAAACTGCTTTGCTGTTTGACCGATCATCTGATGTTCATCGGTAAAATCTTCAGGAGTAAACATTTCATCTACTTCTAATGATGAGATAAGAAAACTTCCGCCTTTTGCTTTTGATGTTGTATCTTTCATATTTGTCCTCCTTGTTACCTTTAGGTTACTTTGCTAAGGAATAAAGCGAACTCGTTCCAGCAAGCTGGAACATCGGGGAATCAGACGGAGTTTCGACTCCATCTGATTAGAAGAACTTCCCACCTACGCTACGCTAAAAGGTGGGGGTATTACTGCCAGTTGTTGCGGGATAAATCATCACGAAACCCTGCAAACGTTCAGTATTTTTCTATGACAGAGTACTTATCGCAAATTGATTAAGTTTCTCCCTTATTTCAGTTGATAAAGGCTTACTTCTTTGTTGCTCAAAATCAAAGTAAACTACCGTTGCCTTTCCTTTTGCTATTAATTGACGATTTTGATTATAGATATCGTGAATTAATTGAACACTTGAATTTCCAACCCGCTCAACATAGGTTTCAACTGTTAAAACATCCTCAAAATATCCTTGATTTACAAAGTTGCACTCCGTATGAGCTAATATAATATTCCACTCTTCTTTTACGTCACCACTTGATAGTTGCCTAAAAAACTCTACTCTCGCTTCTTCTAAGTAAATAAAATAACTGATGTTACTTATATGACCTAGTGCATCTGTTTCACACACTCGTACCTTTACAGAATTGCTATGCTTCATACCTCTTCACCCTACCTCATATCCATGCTACGCTTCTGCCGTTGTCACATGTTCTAATTTTTCGCTCATACTATACTTATTTTACTTTTTACTACCCACTTGCTCGTAGTCATACCAGCCTTTGCCTGTTTTTCTTCCTAGTGTTCCAGCATTCACCTTTTCTTCAATACATTTCGCTGGCTTATCATTCAGGTCACCTGTTTCATTGTATTGTTCTTGTTGTGCAAAATAACCAACGTCAATACCTGATAAGTCCATTAATTCAAACGGTCCTAATGGGTGATTTAAGGCTTTTTTACAGATAATATCGATATCTTTATAGTCACAAACACCCTCTTCGTATAATTTGACGGCTTCCTTATTTAAGGCAAATAATAACCGGTTCGCAACAAATCCCCAAATCTCTTTTCTTAAGAGGACTGCTGTTCGATTAATTTTTTCACACACGTCCATTGCAACTTGTGCCGTCTCCTCAGATGTTTGCTCACTCATTACCACTTCTACACAATCCATAACGAGTGGCGGGAAAAAGAAATGCATATTACAAACTTTGTCTGGTCGATTGGTGACCGCTGCAATTTTAGAATTAACGATTGTTGAACTATTCGTTGCTAAAATGGCATGTGGTGGAGCTAGACGACCTAGCTTTTCAAACAAATCCAACTTGACGTCTAATTTTTCAACAACGGCTTCAATGACAAGGTCTGCAGTCATTGTTGCTTCTTCTAAGCTAGTTGTTACCGTTAACCGCTCAAACACACGGTCAAGATTTTCTTGGGTAATCTTGCCTTTGTTGACCCATTTATTCATTTGAAACTGTAAACTTTCTTTTGCTTTTTGAAGCGCTGATTCTTGAATATCTTGTAAAGTCGTTTCAAACCCGCCTAAAGCACATAACATAGCGATTTGGTGACCCATTGAACCTGCACCAATGACAGCAACTTTTTTTACATCGTTTACATTCATTTTTTTATTCCTCCCTATAATACTAACCAGTTAGTATGTTTTATCGATTAAGATTTTCTCAAGTTTTTTCACTCTTCTTTTATACCATTTAAAATCATATCCATATAAATTTTAGCGACTGTTTTATCAGCTAATGGACCTTGTGGATCGAACCAGTGGTAACTCCAATTACACATTCCTAATATTCCTAAAGTTACAATATGTGACTGTAACCCTTTACGAAATTCACCTTTTTCAATTCCATCGTCGATTAGTTTTTGTAAGTTCAATCGAAATTTATCTCGCTTTGGAAAGATTTGCGATAATGGTCCCTCAGAAAGATTTTGCATCTCACGAAAGAAAACTCTAGCGCTTTGAGCTTGAGATTCAATATTTTTGATTAACATAAAAACAATTTCATACAACTTTTGTTCACAGGATGCGTTCTCATCCTTCATAATTTGATGTTGTTTGTCTAACAAATCATCAATGAAACTTAAATGAATTCCCAAAAGTATCTCTTCTTTACTTTTGAAGTAATAATAAAAAGTTCCTTTTGTAACACCTAGAGCATCAACAATATGTTGAATCGATGTTTCATTGAATCCTTTTTGACCAAATAATTCAATGCTCTTTTCAAAAATCTTTTCTTTCACAGGACTAACCCCACCTCATACTAAACTGTTGTTTTTTCTTTTATATCATACTAAACTTCACACTCCTTTAACCGTACGATAATTCTTTACTTTTTCTTATCTACACTACATGTGTTCCACCATCAACCACAAGAACATCGCCTGTTACGAAATTAGATGCATTTGATGCTAAAAAGACAGCAGCACCTTTCAAATCATAATCTGTGCCAAAACGATCTAATGGTGTACGTTCTTTTATCATTTTTCCACCTGTGTCCATAATTCCTTTAGACATTTTCGTTGGGAAGAACCCTGGAGCAATTGCATTAACATTGATGTTAAACTGGCCCCATTTAGCTGCTAAATCTTTTGTAAATGTGATAACAGCCCCTTTACTCGCATGGTAACCTACCGCATCCATAATAAGAGGGTCGACGCCACCTAGTCCTGCTACAGAAGCTATATTAATGATTTTCCCAGACTGTTGCTTAATCATCTCTCTTCCTACTGCTTGTGACATGAGGAATGTTCCAGTTACATTTACATCCATCACTTTTTTCCAAGCTTCAAGTGGCATATCCACAGCAGGTGCTCCCCAAGTTGCTCCACTATTATTGATTAAAATATCAATTTTTCCGAACTCCTCGAGTGTTCCATCAACAACGTCTTGTACATCTGTTGGGTTACTAACGTCACATTGAAATGCTAACGAACGAACTCCTTTTTCTTCTATCAAGCGTCTACTGACTTCTTCACACGATTCAAGTTTACGAGAACATACAACAACATTAGCCCCAGCTTCTGCTAATGCTTCCGCCATCTGCTCTCCTAATCCTCTACCACCACCAGTTACTATTGCTGTTTTTCCATTTAGTTTAAATAAATCTAGTACATGCATTGTTATCCCTCCACTTTTTTTGTAAGCCCTTACAATTTTTTTAGAAAGAGTTTGGTGTGTTCGTAATACAGATCTACTCTAGTCTCTTGTTAAGCTAGTGTTTGTCATCCTAATCTGTGTATTCTTCTCTTCCTTACTAACCGGTTAGTATGTTTTTGCAAAAAATATATTACTACCCGATAAGGCTTATTCATGTTTTATATTAGACTATGTTTTCAGAATATTCAAGGATTTTTTAATTAAACAATGAAGTTGTCATGCTTGTTTCCTCTTGTCCATATGATGTATAAGAGGTGATTTTATGACTCATAAAGAGTTATTTACATTATTTATTGTTTTTATCGCCTTATTTTTATTTGGCATGACCATTATGAGAGCAGGCCTTCATAATTTAGCGGGCGATCGATTTAAACATATATTAGAAAGGATGACAAACACACCTTGGAAAGGGCTGCTGTTAGGGGCTGGGATCACGGCAATTCTTCAAAGTAGTAGTGCGGTTATGATTATGACAGTTGGACTTGTTGCAGCAGGTATTCTTACATTTAAACAGTCGATAGGAATTATACTCGGGACAAATATCGGTACAACGATTACACTTGAAATTCTAGCTTTTGATCTTTCTAAATTTATTATGCCATTATTACTAATTGGTGTTTTCTTACTGTTTTTAAGAAGTCAAATTTCTTACTTTATAGGTTGCATCTCTTTTGGATTGGGTTGTATTTTTGTTGCGATGCACGGTTTAGAAGGGCTTGCATATCCAATATCTTCGCTACCTTTTGCTCACTCATTTTTTACTTGGACAAATAACAGTGAATTGTTTGGTATTGGCCTAGGAACCGTATTCTCAGCTATTATTCAATCTAGTACAGCAACTACAGCTATTGCGATGGGATTTATGAACGATGAAATCTTTGGTTTACCGTCTGGGATTGCGATTATGCTAGGAGCTAATATTGGTACGTGTTTTAGTGCTTTCTTAGCAAGTTTAGGCGCGAAGCAATCCGCTAGATTAGTTGCTTTTGCTCACATTTGGCTAAACTTATTAGGCGTTACTTTATTTTATCCTTTGATTGGATGGCTAAGTGAAATAGCTAGTTCTTTAACTCATTTACCAAGTTTGCAACTTGCTCATGCAAGTACTATTTTTAACATTATTTCGTCCCTCATACTGCTTCCATTTGTTCATTGGTATGCTAAATTCATTATTTTTGTTCACGGAAAAACGGGTAATTCTTAAGTAGGTTATGCACCTACTTTTGAATTACCCGCTTGCTTATTACGATTAATAATCTGATTGGGATTGCCCACCGTTCACGATGGCAATTCCTGCACTCGCTCCAATACGAGTAGCACCGACTTCAATCATTGCCAATGCGCCTTCTCGGTCTCTAACACCACCTGAAGCTTTAACACCGAGATTGGGCCCAACTGTCTTTCTCATCAGCTCAATATCATCAATGGTTGCTCCACCTGTAGAAAATCCAGTCGACGTTTTAACAAAATCTGCACCCGCTTGTACCGATAGCTTACAAGCCCGCACTTTTTCTTCATCAGTTAATAAACTCGTTTCAATGATAACCTTTGTTAACGCCTTTCCTTTCGCAGCTTCAACAACAGCCTTAATATCTGCTTCAACGAGCTGGTCATTGTTTACCTTTAATGCTCCAATGTTAATGACCATATCTACCTCTGTTGCGCCTTCTTCAATCGCTTTTATGGTTTCAAATGCTTTTACTTCAGAAGTGTTTGCTCCTAAAGGAAAGCCGATCACCGTACATACTTTTACTTCTGGTGTATCCTTTAATTGTTCATATGCTGTTTTTACCCAGGTTGGATTGACACAAACTGATGCAAACTTGTATTCTTTCGCCTCTGCACATAGTTGAACAATTTGGTCATTCGTTGCTTCTGCTTTAAGTAATGTATGGTCAATCATTTTAGCGATATTGTCACTCATATGTATTTCCTCACTCTCAAAAAAAGATGTACGTACCGTTTCATCCTAGCACAAGCTAATTCAATTGTGCAAGAATCGAATTAGGGTTATACCAATGATCAAATGCTAGCCTTTTCCTAAAATATAAATAAAAGAGACTTCCTCATAAAGTGTCAGTGCATCCCGTATTACAAGCTATAGTATACCGATCTGATCGTTACTATATTCACATTAGGTGCTTTGAACTTTTTATGAGTAGCCTCTTTAACGATTATCCATTGACGACAATTTGATGGTCGTTTTCTACAATGCGGACAAACTCCCCTTCATTGTATGGATAACCCGCTTTTGTAATTTTTACTTTTACAATTTCCCCAATCATACTTTCTGTTGCTGAGAATTTCACTTTTAGATAATTATCTGAATAACCGATATAGTGACCGTTCTCTTGTGCTTCCTTATCAATCTCTTCAGGAATGACTTCTAGCACTTCTCCTTCGAATTGGGATGCATATTCTTTCGCCAACTGATTAGAGAGCTCAATTAAGCGATGAACTCGTTCATTTTTCACTTCTTCATCAACTTGATCTTCCATTCGAGCAGCAGGTGTCCCTGTACGCTTTGAATAAGGGAAGACATGTAACTCAGAAAATTGATGTTTTGTGATAAAATCGTATGTTTCCTGAAACTCTTCTGCTGTTTCACCTGGAAAACCAACAATCACATCAGATGTAACAGCTAACCCTGGTAATACTTCTTTCAAACGATCTAAACGTTCTCCAAAAAACTCCATCGTATATTTACGTCGCATTCTCTTTAAAACACTATTAGAGCCCGATTGAAGCGGGATATGAAGGTGTCGAACCACTTTTGTGGAACGATTAATTACAGCAATGACTTCATCAGTGATTTGACTCGCTTCAATTGATGAAATCCGAATACGCTTCAATCCTTCTACCTTTTCGAGGTCCTCAAGTAAGCGTGCGAGGCTATAATTTTTTAAATCTTCACCATATCCACCCGTATGAATCCCAGTTAAAACAATTTCTTTGTATCCTGCGTTCACTAATTGTGTCGCTTGTTTAATGACTTCCTCTGGGTTACGGGAGCGCATTAATCCTCGCGCCCAAGGAATAATACAAAATGTACAGAAGTTATTACATCCTTCTTGAATTTTTAAAGATGCCCGAGTCCGATCTGTAAATGCAGGAACATCTAACTCTTCATACACTCTCGTTTTCATGATGTTACTTACACCATTAATTGGTTCACGTTCTTTTTTATACTGTTCAATGTACATCAGCATCTTCGTACGATCTTGTGTACCTACGACGATATCAACACCTGGTATCGCCATAATTTCTGCTGGAGATGTTTGAGCATAACAACCCGTTACACAAATGACGGCATCGGGATTTTTTCGAATCGCACGGCGGATGACTTGTCGGCTTTTTTTATCTCCAGTATTTGTCACTGTACATGTATTAATAACATAAACATCAGCTGTTTTTTCAAAGTCTACCTTATCATAGCCATCAGCTTTAAATAGTTGCCAGATCGCTTCCGTTTCATAATGGTTTACTTTACAACCTAATGTTTGAAATGCAACTGTAGGCATTCTTTTCACCTCTCTAACTCAAAATAATAAGATATAGCCGATAGAATGTACATAGGTGCAGTTTCCGCTCGTAATATTCTTGGACCAAGGCTACAAGGAATAAATCCTGCTCCTGTCAGTTTCTTCGCTTCTGCAGCTGAAAAGCCACCTTCAGGTCCAACTAGGAAAAGAAGAGAAACCCCGTTCTTCGCTTCTGCCAAAACATTGGCTAGCTTTTTATGTTGACCAGACTTACCTTCTTCTTCGTAGGCAAACAGCACATAATCAAATTCCTTTTTTCGAGCAATTAATTGATCTATGCTATGGAGACTATCAATCGATGGGATCCTGCTTCTATGAGACTGTTCAGCTGCTTCTTTGGCAATTTTACTTAGACGTTCGAGACGCTTATCTTCCTTTTTTCCATCCCATTTCACGATAGACCTGTCACCTTGAACAGGAATAAACTGAGCTGCACCGAGCTCAGTTCCTTTTTGTATAACATAATCAAGCTTATCTCCTTTTGGGAGAGCTTGAGCAATTGTAACAAAGACAGGGAGTTCACTATCACTCGGAAGATCTTCAACAATTAATGCGACAATTTGATCATCTTCAAAACGATCAATCTCACATAAACAAACGCGATCCGCATTATTACTGCAAATAATCTGATCGCCCTCAGTCATACGCATTACACGTGTTATATGTTTTACATCTTCACCGTGAATTAGAACCATATGATCATTCATTTGTTCTTTTGCAACAAAATATCTTTGCATAACGTTTCCACCTAATTAACACTTCTAGTATGTTTCCAAAAGTAAACTCTACTACAATAGTGTTTATTTTACACTCTTTTTGCTATAATAGCTACCCAATCTTCCATCTCTGTTATTTCCTCAATTTCAAATCCATGGGAAAGAAGTGCTTCTTTTACTTCTGATTTCTTTCGTTGAATAATACCAGAAGTAATAAACTTACCACCTGGTTTAAGTACCCTTGCCGCATCTTGAACAAAGCGAACGATAATTTCTGCTAAAATATTAGCAACAATTACGTTATATTCACCATCAATTCCTTCGATTAAGTTATTCCGACGAACCGACACAACATCATCTACATTATTGATTTGCGTATTCAATTTGGCACTCTCAACCGCTACTTCATCAAGGTCTAAGGCAATGACTTGACCTGCACCAAGCTTTGCGGCAGCGATACTTAATACTCCTGTCCCCGTTCCAACATCAATAACCATGTCACCCTTTTGAATCACTTTTTCTAGTGCTTGAACACAGAGTACGGTTGTTGGATGTGTCCCTGTTCCAAATGCCATTCCTGGGTCTAGTTCAATGACACATTCATCTTCACTTATAGGTTTATATTCTTCCCATGTAGGACTAATCGTAATCGTGTTAGAAATTTTCACTGGCTTATAATACTTCTTCCATGCTGTAGCCCAGTCCTCTTCCTTCACTTCATGTAACGCTACTTTGTTATATCCTAAATCGATGTCATATAAAAGTAATCCGTTAATCGCTTCTTTCACTTCTTCCACTGTTTCTGCTAGAAAACTATTGACTGGGAAATATGCTTTAACGATAACACCCTCTTCTGGATAATCATCAGGAGAGAGTTGGTAGATTTCACCAAGATGGACTCCCCAATCTTTAATTAAATCATGAGGATCTTCAATTACTACTCCACTAGCTCCAGCTTCATGCAGGATATTACTGACTGGTTCAACCGCTTCTTGTGTCGTATGAATACTAAACTCTGTCCATTTCAATACTACCAACTCCATCCAATATCTAATTAATCACCTTTAAACGCACGCTTTACTTTTGCAAAGAAGTTATCATGTTGCTCATCGACTTCAGTTCCACTTGATTTACCAAATTCACGTAACAAATCTTTTTGTTTATCCGATAAGTTCTTCGGTGTAATTACTTTCACTTTTACGTGTTGATCACCTTTACCACGACCGTGAATATTTGGAACACCTTTACCACGTAATCGGAAACTTGAACTTGTTTGCGTACCTGCAGGAATTTTCAGTTTGACTTTACCTTCTAATGTTGGGACTTCAATCTCATCTCCAAGGGCCGCTTGCACAAATGTGATTGGCATATCGCAGTAAATATCATCACCCGAACGATTAAAGAACTCGTGTGGCTTAACGTTAAACACAATATATAAATCCCCTGGAGGACCACCATTTACGCCAGCTTCACCTTGACCTGTATGACGAATTTGTTGACCATGATCAATACCTGCTGGAATGCGAACTTTCAACTTTTTACGCTTATTTACAGTTCCGTCTCCACCACAGGTTGAACATTTTTCTTTAATGAATTTTCCAGTACCGCTACAGTGGTTACAGACGCGACGGTTGACAATACGTCCAAATGGTGTGTTTTGTTCAACGTTTAGCTGACCATTACCTCCACAATGCGAACATGTTTCTGGTTTCGTTCCTGGCTTAGCCCCTGATCCTGTACATGTTGAACACGTTTCTTCACGCGGAATTTCAATTTCTGTTTCTTTTCCGAAAACGGCTTCTTTAAAATCAATCGTCATCGTATATTGAAGATCAGCACCTTGCCTTGGAGCGTTTGGATTTCTACGTCCACCACCACCTCCAAAAAACATATCGAAAATATCCCCAAAACCACCGCCAAAGTCACCTGCACCACCGCCACCAAAGCCTTGGTTCGGATCCGTATGCCCAAATTGATCGTAGTGAGCTCTTTTTTGTGAATCACTTAGCGTATCATAAGCAGACTTAACCTCTTTAAATTTTTCCTCTGCATCTGCGGCTTTATTGACGTCTGGATGATATTTACGCGCTAGTTTTCGGTAAGCTTTCTTTATTTCATCTTCTGAAGCGCTTTTACTTACACCAAGCACTTCATAAAAATCTCGCTTGCTCATCCTATCCACTCCCGATTTTTTTACATAACAGTAATCATACCATAATAGATGTCGTTCAAAAAGGCTGAGAAAAATACTAACGACAATATTTCTCTTGTACTTTTCGAGTTACTATCCCTTATTAGATGAAAAAGCCAAAGCCAAGAAAGCCTGACTTTGACTTTTTCAAAAAGAGATATCATTTTGTAGAACTGTTACTTTTTGTCGTTGTCGTTTACTTCTTCGTATTCTGCATCAAATACATTTTCACCCGCTTGTTGTTGACCTGCACCTTCGGTTCCAGCTTCGCCTTGAGCTTGCTGTGCTGCTTGAGCTGCTTGCTCATAAAGTTTCGTAGATAGCTGTTGAACGACTTCTTGAAGCTCGTCTTTCGCTGTACGGATCGCATCAAGATCTGTACCCTCTAATGCTGTTTTCACTTTATCTTTTGCTTCATTCGCTTTGTCAATCTCGGCTTGTTCGACTTTATCACCAAGATCTTTCAACGTTTTCTCTGTTGTAAATACTAAATGGTCTGCTTCATTGCGAAGTTCAGCTTCTTCACGACGCTTTTTATCTTCTTCAGCGTTCGCTTCTGCTTCTTTTACCATTTTTTCGATTTCGTCATCTGATAAACCTGATGATGACGTAATCGTAATCGATTGCTCTTTATTCGTTCCTAAATCTTTCGCTCTAACATTAACGATTCCGTTTGCATCGATATCAAATGATACTTCAATTTGTGGAACGCCACGTGGAGCTGGAGGGATATCCGTTAATTGGAAACGACCTAATGTTTTATTGTATGCAGCCATTTCACGCTCACCTTGAAGAACGTGGATATCAACTGCTGTTTGGTTATCTGCTGCTGTTGAGAATGTTTGAGACTTACTTGTTGGAATTGTAGTGTTACGATCAATTAATTTTGTAAATACGCCACCCATTGTTTCAATTCCTAGTGATAACGGTGTTACGTCTAGTAAAACAACATCTTTAACGTCCCCTGTTAACACACCAGCTTGAACCGCAGCACCAAGTGCTACAACCTCATCTGGATTTACTCCTTTATGCGGATCTTTCCCAGTTAGTTTTTTAATTGCGTCTTGAACCGCAGGGATACGAGTTGATCCACCAACTAGAACTACACGGTCGATTTCGCTAGCAGAAAGACCTGAATCTTGAAGTGCACGACGTGTTGGGCCTAATGTACGCTCAACTAAGTCAGCTGATAACTCTTCAAATTTAGCACGGCTTAAGCTTAACTCTAAGTGTTTTGGACCAGTTGCATCAGCCGTAATGAATGGTAGTGAAATTTGAGTTTGTGTTACACCAGAAAGATCTTTTTTCGCTTTCTCAGCAGCGTCTTTTAAACGTTGCATCGCCATTTTATCTTGAGAAAGATCAATACCGTTATCTTTTTTAAATTGTTCTACTAAATAGTCAATGATAACTTGGTCAAAGTCATCTCCACCAAGCTTGTTATCACCAGATGTCGCTTTAACTTCGAAGAAACCATCACCTAACTCAAGGATTGAAACGTCAAACGTTCCACCACCAAGGTCATATACAAGGATTGTTTGATCTTCTTCTTTTTCTAAACCGTATGCAAGTGCCGCTGCAGTTGGTTCATTGACAATACGTTCAACTTCTAAGCCAGCAATTTTACCAGCGTCTTTAGTAGCTTGACGTTGAGCGTCGTTGAAATAAGCCGGAACTGTAATAACCGCTTTTGTTACAGTCTCACCTAAATAGCTTTCAGCGTCTGATTTTAATTTTTGTAAAATGATAGCTGATAGTTCTTGAGGGCTAAATTGTTTGCCTTCGATTTCTTCTTTATGGTCTGTACCCATATGACGTTTGATTGAAATTACAGTATTTGGGTTTGTAATCGCTTGACGTTTTGCCACTTCCCCAACTAAACGCTCACCATCTTTAAACGCAACAACTGAAGGCGTCGTACGGTTTCCTTCTGCATTAGGAATGACAACCGCTTCTCCACCTTCCATAACTGCAACACATGAGTTTGTTGTACCTAAGTCTATCCCGATAACTTTGCTCATTTTGTAACTCCTCCATTTCAAATCAATTCAATTTTTTAATCTTATATGTAGTGGTTAACCATTGACTTTAACCATCGACGGTCTAATCACTCGATCTTTTAGCTTATACCCTTTTTGGAATTCTTCAATGACCGTATTTGGTTCGTGTTCATCCGAATCCACTTGCATTACCGCTTGGTGTAAATGCGGGTCAAATGTTTGTCCCACAGCTTCAATAACTTCGACACCTTCTTTTTGCATCGCATCTTGAAGTTGACGATGAACCATTTCCATTCCTTGTAGTAATGTCTTTGTTTCATCATTTGTTGGCTCAACCGCTAAAGCTCGCTCAAAATTATCTAATACTGATAATAATTCTTCGACTAGACTTTGTGCTCTATATTTAGCAGCCGCTTCTTTCTCTTCTTTCGTACGACGACGGAAGTTATCGAAGTCGGCATGAGTTCGTAACAAACGACTATTTAAATCTGATACTTGTTGTTCTAGTTCATTTATTTTTTGTTGTTCTTCCGAAAGTTCCTCTGTAACTTCCGTTTGTTCAACATCACTTTCAGGTTGTTCATTTACTTCATCGTTATTTTGATCCTCAACGATAGTTTCGGTTTGATTTTTTTCTTGTTCCAACCTGTTCACCTCCCATAATTTAAAAGTCATATAGTAGAATGACATGACTTTTAGCTGTGGGAAAAACACCCCCCACAACTAATTGTCAATATTACCATTCTTACCCTCTTTGATACAAGTGAGTTAATAATTTCGTTAAATCTTTTGAAATATAATCAACGAGCCCAATGACTCGACGATATTCCATCCTTGTAGGACCGAGAATCCCTACAGTTCCCACATGTTTTCCACCAATAGAGTAAGTGGCAGTAATAATACTACAATTTTCCAGAGCATCAATATTTGTTTCATGCCCAATTTTCACTTGAACCCCAGATGCTTCTGAACGAAAGATTTGCTGTACAAGTGTGTCTTCTTCTAATATGTTCAAAAGGTGTCTAACTTTTTCAACATCTCGAAATTCTGGTTGTGTTAATAAATTGGTTTTCCCACCATAAAAAACCTTATCATTTCGGTCTGGTTGCAATGTGGATTGAAACATTTTTAAAACTTCTGAGTAGTTATTGAGATGTTCTTTAAAAATGTTTGCTACTTCACTATTTAGTTTGTCCCGTAATTGATAGAGTGGTACTCCTTTTAGACGGTCATTTAAGATATTGACGACTTTCTCCATTTCTGAAGGGTCCATTCCTTCTGGAATAGTAATCGAAAAGTTCTCAACATGGCCTGTATCCGTCACGAGTATAAAAACAGCTTTCCGTTCTGAAAGTGGAATAATTTGTACATGCTTTAAACAAGCTTCAAACATTTCAGGACCTAGGACAATCGAAATATAGCTCGTAACTTGTGACAATATTTTCGCTGACTGTTGGATTACTTGCTCAGCTTCTTCTTTCTTACTTGAAAATAAGGTCTCCACCTTTTCAATTTCAGCACCTGTTAGTCGTTGAGGCATTAACAAGTGATCAACATAATAGCGATACCCCTTATGTGACGGTATTCGTCCAGCAGAACTATGTGGCTTTTCGATATAGCCTTGTTCCTCTAAATCAGCCATTTCGTTACGAATGGTCGCTGCACTATACTCAACGTCATTACGTTTTGAAATGCTGCGCGAACCAACAGGCTCTGCAGAACGAATATAATCATCAACGATAGCCTGCAAAATTAACAATTGTCGTTCTGTCAACATCCCAAATCACCTCTGTTAGCACTCTATTCGTTCGAGTGCTAAATCTAAAATAAAATTATCAAATAGGACTTTTTTTGTCAACTAATTAGTCACCAACGACTAAAAATTGTTCAAACACTTCATTTGCCAAAAAGACACCTTTTTTGGTTAACTTTATTCTGTCACGGTCAATCTCTAGTAACTGATTTTCCACTAACCGCTGAATTTGCTCACGATAAATTTCCATTACTTCAACCCCGAAGCGTTTTTTAAATTTTTGTTGAGACACGCCTTCGAGTTTCCGTAACCCCATAAACATTTCTTCCTCTCTCTTTTCATTTTCACTAAGAGAATGACTCTCTACCCTTGCTTGGTTGGTTGCATCGATCGATTGTATATATTTTTGAACAGGGCCAATATTGGCATATCGAACCCCTTCGATATATCCGTGGGCTCCCGCACCCACCCCAAAATATTCCTCATTATTCCAGTAAATGAGATTATGCTTACTTTCATAACCTCGTTTTGCAAAATTACTAATTTCATACTGGTGATAGCCATGCTGATTCATTTGATCGATGAGTAATTCATACATGATTGCTTCTTCATCTTCAGATGGAAGGGGCAACTTCCCTTTTCGAAGGAGGTTATAGAAAACCGTCTTTTCTTCAACTTTTAAAGAATAAGCGGAAAAATGTTCTATTTCTAAAGCGAACGCTTTTTGCAGTGTATCTTTATACGATGTCAACGATTGCGTTGGAAGGCCAAACATTAAGTCGACGGTCAAATTATTAAAACCTTTTTGTCTAGCAAGGTCGATTGTCTTATAAATATCTTCAGGTTGATGTGTTCGACCAATCTTTTCTAACAAGGATGGATCAAACGTCTGGAGGCCAATACTCAGCCGATTAACACCGTAATGATGGAGAACAGTCAGTTGTTCTTCTGTAAGACCTCCAGGATTAACTTCAACTGTCCATTCTTTTAATGAATCGGATAAAGAGAAGTGTTGGTGCAAACTAATTAACACCTTTTCTAACTGTTGAGGTGATAATGCAGTAGGTGTCCCTCCACCAATGTAAATCGTTTCAATCGGTTCTTTTAAAAACTGATTAGCCGCCTCCTTCATTTCACTATCGAGTGCGGATACATATTCATCCACAGGTTGTCCATGCAAAAACACTTTATTAAAGTCACAGTAATGACAAATGTGTTCACAAAAAGGAATATGAACGTAAATCGCCGTCGGCATTATGTACCTACTTTCTATCGAAAAAAATTTATTGTTTATAAGGCAGTTTATTAGCCAGTTTTGAATGATATTGTCCGCAATCCCTAGTTAATTGGCCAAGTTGTGAACTGACTAAATTTAGCTCTTGTTTCTCAAATTTGTAAAAAACCGCAGGGGATTTATGCCTGCGGTAATGTCTAGTCATTATAATTATACAAAAGATGAATTTCTATTTCGATGGATTTGAGTCATCCATTCGTAATACCGCCATAAATGCTTCTTGTGGCACTTCAACACTTCCAACGCTCTTCATCCGTTTTTTACCTTCTTTTTGCTTTTCAAGAAGTTTACGCTTACGAGAAATGTCCCCACCATAACATTTAGCTAATACGTTTTTACGCATCGCTTTAATTGTTGAACGAGCAATAATTTTTTGTCCTAAACTTGCTTGAACAGGAACCTCGAAATGTTGTCGAGGAATAAGTACCTTCAATTTTTCCACGATGATTTTTCCACGGTCATATGCCGAATCGCGGTGAACAATGATAGACAACGCATCTACTTTTTCCGCATTTAATAAAATATCCATTTTCACAAGTTTCGATTCTTTAAAACCAATTAACTCATAATCAAATGAAGCATATCCTTTTGTATTAGACTTTAACTGATCAAAGAAATCATAAACAATTTCTGATAACGGAATTTCATATACGATCGACACTCGATTTTCATCTAAATATTGCATATCAATAAATATTCCCCGCTTACCTTGACAAAGCTCCATAACAGCTCCAACATAATCGTTCGGAACCATTACTTTTGCTTTTACATACGGTTCTTCAATTCGCTCAATCTTTTGTGGATCTGGCATTTTCGATGGATTATCAATTTCTAATACTTCTCCATCCGTTTGGTAAACGTGATACACAACACTAGGTGCTGTCGTTATAAGGTCTATATTAAATTCTCTTTCAATACGCTCTTGAATGATTTCCATGTGTAGAAGCCCTAAGAAACCACAACGGAAACCAAAACCTAATGCTTGCGATGTTTCTGGTTCAAACTGCAGTGAAGCATCGTTTAGTTGAAGTCGCTCTAGCGCTTCACGTAAATCATTATAATCGGCCGTATCAATTGGATAAATACCACAGAAAACCATCGGATTCATTTTACGATAACCAGGAAGTGGAGCATCCGCTGGTGTTTCTGCTAATGTGATCGTATCACCGACTCGACAGTCACTTACATTTTTAACCGATGCTGTTAAGAAACCTACATCACCTACTGTCAGTTCATCCCGACGGGTCGGCTTTGGCGTATACACACCCACTTCATTAACTTCAAACTCTTTACCTGTTGCCATCATTTTAATTTTTTGCCCAGCTTTAACTGTTCCATCAATAATTCGAATATACGCAATTACCCCGCGGTACGAATCGTATAAGGAGTCAAAAATTAGCGCTTTTAATGGGGCCTCAGGGTCACCCGTTGGTGCAGGTACTTTCTCTACAACTTGTTCTAAAATTTCTTCAATACCGATACCATTTTTCGCAGATGCCAGAACTGCTTCCGATGCATCTAAACCAATGACATCTTCAACTTCTTTTTTCACCCGCTCAGGTTCAGCACTTGGTAGATCGATCTTATTAATTATAGGCAAGATTTCTAAATCATTGTCTAAAGCTAAATAAACGTTTGCAAGTGTTTGGGCTTCAATACCTTGAGCTGCATCGACAATAAGTAGAGCTCCTTCACAAGCCGCAAGACTTCGTGAAACTTCGTACGTAAAATCTACGTGTCCTGGTGTATCAATAAGATGGAAAATATATTCTTCTCCATCACTTGCTTTATAAGTAAGCTGTACGGCGTTTAATTTTATCGTAATACCACGTTCTCGTTCTAAGTCCATTGAATCGAGAATTTGTTCTTTCATTTCTCGTTGCGTCAACGCACTCGTTTTTTCTAGTATTCGGTCCGCTAACGTTGATTTTCCATGATCAATATGAGCAATGATCGAAAAGTTCCTGATTTTCGATCTACGCACTAAACGTTGTTCTTTATTCATAGTCATTATCACTCCTATATGCACTAAGTTTGATTATACCAATGTGTTGCCCTTCCTTCAATAACCGTAGTGAACTGAAGCAAAAAAAAACTAACGAACCTCTGACGTATTGACAGAAATTCGTTAGTGTAAACACTCGATTTACTTATTCAACCATCCATGAATTAGCCCTGTTATCGCTGAGACGGTATGAGAGACGATCATTTCTAAAATGTCTCCTATGCTTGAGCCAAGCTCCGAATAAAAGTTAAATGCCCCGACATCCGTTGCTCGTTGTTGTTTTTCTAGTAATTCTTTCGTTGTTACTTCTGGCTTGTCTTTCGCTTGTTCTTTATTAGTCAATTCGATCGGTAATTGTTCCACTGGTTCTGCTTCTACTTTTCCAGGTGAGGGGGAAGGAGTTACTTCTACTGTCGTCTCTACTACATCATTTTTTCCAAATAAGCTTAATGTTCCTTCATTTGCATGGTGGATTCCAAAAACAATTCCAAATAACAAAACCGTTAGTATGAAAAATGTCTTTAGCAGAAATTTCGTCATCCCTCTTCCTCCTCTTAATGAAAAATCATCCTGACTGCTTTAAAACTAATCTGATGAAACCTTTGCTTGTTCCCAGTAGAAATCGCTAAATACTTCTGCAAAAGCGTCAGCTGAACGGAAGGCTTCCTCTACAGAATTCTCGACTCCACCAAACTCAATTAAGATCGAGTTATTAGATAAGTCTTGATTGTAAACGCCATTTCTTCCGATCCCACCCATTTCAACAACCCCTCGACTTAAGCCAGGGTATTTTTGCTCTAATCGATGGTGTAAGTCTTTCGCTAACTTTAAATTATGATCTTTATTTCGATTATCTCTTCCGATAACAAAATAAATTCGAGCATAATGCTCACCATTAATTGTCACGGTCGTCTTATCCCTTAGCAAAGAGTCACGATGTAAATCAAAGAAGAATTCAAGCTGGTCGTTTTCTGCTATCGCTTCTTTTACAAATTCTCGCGAAGCGTCGTAGGATCTTGGATAACTCCAATCTCTTTGAGTTAAAATACTTTGAATATCTGTTTTATCAACATCTGTTCCAATACCATGATTTTGTAGAGATTGACCTAACCTTTCTCCTACAAGTGAGATATTAACTTCAGAATGCCAAGCTTCGTTAGGATTCGTAACACCTTTTAACTCTGGTAAGAATGATTCACGGGTGTGTGAATGAATAATGTGAACTACTTTTCGATCACCTGTCGTCATTTCAGGTTGCGATTGTTGATCAGTTGGCTTGTCCAAACCTTCAAATGCTGTTGTCGATGCTTCTCTTTCCGCCATCAACACTTCCATTGGGGGTGCCGATTCGATCGGCATATTCGTATAGTCAGACCCTTCCCCAGCTACGATGATATTAGCATCAAACAAGGCAAATCCAGGTAACTCTCGTCCTAATAAACTTCTGGGGTCATCTGGATTAATACTCGTTAACACTTCAAATGCGAGACTAGACAGATCTGGTGGCTCACTGTCTTCTGGTAAAGCTTGCTGAAAATATTTATTTTGCATTCCCATTAAATACACAAGGTTTTCCCCGTTCATTTGGGTTGTCCAATTATGAACCGTTGAAGAGGCCATGCCATAACCTGGATCAATCGACGTTAGCATCCCCGTGAAAATAAACACAGCCATAATTCCAACGATAATAAAAACGGCAACTTTTCTAAGACTTGTCCGATTTATTGAAATGGTTAAACCATGGAACTGTTTCTTTCTCATACTCCCACCCTTTCGATTGCTCTTAACACAACCTATGTATAAGCTCTCTTGAATAGAACCAAAAAAACGAGGTTGACTTCTTAAGTACCCGCAATCCTCACCTTTGTGCTGGACTGTGACACCTTTAAGTCATCCTCGTTATGTTTTTTGTTTTTTGATCTTGGTAGTAAGGCCTGTGTAAATATGATCGACCTAACATATTCCTATTCAATCGGGCTTATACGCTATAAATATTTGGTTTTCCGATTTGAATATATCTGACTACCTAATCCTTAATGCGTATACGATCCGACATTTTCTTGGTCAACTTCACCGTGAAGGGCTGCATTTAACCCCATTGCTAGTACATTGGCCATATCATCAATGAAAACATCAATCTCCTTAGGGGTAACCATTAAATTATGGCCTAAAGGAGCTAATACTTCACGGATCAATTGTCTTTTTTCTTCATCTTCTAAGTTTCCAATCATCCCTAATATCGTTTGTCGCTTCGACTCATCGGGTAAGTCTTCATCCGTTAATTGTCTTTGCTCACCAAACATCATCCCAGCTGGAGTAAGAGCTCGAGACGGCTTCCCCCCTTCTTTCATCTCTCTCCCAAAATGTTTTAATACAAAATCAATCGTATCACTTGTAATCGATACCGCATCGACGACCGTTGGAATCCCAACAGCAATAACAGGGATACCTAGCGTTTCTTTGCTTAGCTCTTTTCGTTTATTACCAACACCACTTCCAGGATGAATTCCTGTATCCGATACTTGGATTGTCGTATTTACTCTCTCAATCGAGCGAGAAGCTAACGCATCAATTGCTATGACAAAATCAGGTTTTGTTTTTTCAATGACCCCGTGAATAATGTCGCTCGTTTCTATTCCCGTGATTCCCATGACGCCAGGAGCAATCGCACTAACAGACCGAAATCCGTCATCCACTTGTTCAGGTGCTAACGCAAATAAATGTTTAGTGATGAGAAGGTTTTCGACGGCGATTGGTCCTAATGCATCAGGTGTTACATTCCAGTTCCCTAAACCTACAACAAGACAACTCGCCTCTTTCGTAATCCCAAGTTCGCTTAAAAATAAATTAAACTCACGTGCAAATACTGATTCGACCTTTTCTTGAAGAGCTGTATCTTTTTTTCGAATACCTTGCGTCTCAAATGTCAAATACCGACCAGCCTTTTTCCCTAACCGTTCAGCCCCTTGATCTGTTATTTCTACTCTCGTTATTTTTACACCGTCTTGTTCGCGCTCTTTTACAATTACACCTTCAATCGTTCTTCTTTCTTTAGCGGGTGCCTTTTTTTGTTCTTCTTCTTGAACAATTTCATGGGCCTCGACTGCCAAATCTGTACGGACATTGTATAAGCTTAAGTCTAAATCTTTTTCTGTCACAGAGAGGACCTCCTTTTTATACTTAATTAAAAAAGTCTAGGAATATAGCTGGTTCACCTCTTCAGTAAATTGCTCCTATATGCCTTGGAAATCCAGCCTAGGATAAGGAACTTAAAAAACATCAAGGCTCATCTACTTTAAGCCTGCAAGTGCTATCTACAACGTTGTGCCTATTCTCCTGGTTTTTTTGTCCTCCTTCTTGAACGTTATGCTAACCTTTTGAAAATAGGTTTCCCGCCAAGAAGCTTTTCATTCTTCTATTGCAATTATTCATGGTTTTTGATAGAATGCTGTTTGTTGTACTTATTCACTGTTGTGAAGGTTACTTCAGGGAGGTGAAAGGAATGCCTAACATTAAATCTGCGATTAAACGTGTAAAAACAAACGACAAGCGCCGTGTGCAAAACGCTTCTCAAAAGTCTGCTCTTCGTACAGCTATCAAGAACTTCGAAGCTAAAGTTGCAGCTAACGAAGCAGAAGCAGCGACAGAAGCGTTTGTTGCAGCTGCTAAAAAGCTTGACAAAGCAGCAAGCAAAGGCCTTATTCATAAAAATGCAGCATCTCGTCAAAAGTCTCGTTTACAAAAGCAATTAAACGAAGTATCTGCATAATCGAATGATTGGCTAAAAGATTTAAAAAAGTTAACTTTTTTAAGGTAAAAAACGGAGTAACTCTTTTGGAGTTTCTCCGTTTTTTATTTAGAGAGGAGTCGATTAATTGTTATTTTTATAAAATAAACAAATATCGACTCTGTTGTTCTTCTTTAACTCACAATGCATACCCCTTTTCCCTACTAACCATCTACAAGATCGTTATCGGTGGAACTCCATCAATAATAATTCAATCGCTAAATGTTTATCGACTTGGCCACTTTTGATGTGAAAATCTGTTTCTGCAAGCCTTTCTAATAAACGAAAGAGTGTCGCTTCTTGAAAAGCCTTCGCTTGCTGTCCAGCTAACTTGGCAACATACGGATGAATTTTAATTTGTCCTGCAATTTGCTGCTGTGAATATCCTCTTTTCATCAACTCTTTCACTTGATAAATAATCCGGACTTGGCGCGCTAATAAAGCAACAAGCTTGATCGGATCTTCTTTTTGTCTCATTAAATCAAAATATATTTCTAACGCTTTCTCGATCCGTTTATGAATGAGATGATCAATTAACATAAAAACGTCTTGTTCTACCGTTTTAGCTACAAGTTGATCAACAATTTCTTCATCGACCGTTCCGTGTTCCCCTACATATAACGAGAGCTTTTCGATCTCATTGACGAGCATTAATAAATTACCACCAAGTAGTTGAATAAGCTTTTCTTTACCGCCTTTTGTAAATTCGATCGAGTGACTATCAGCTTGTTCATTGAGCCATTCGTGTAGCATCTTCTCATCGAATTCTTTCGTATCTACAATTTCCGATTGTTTCCGCAACGACTTCACTAACTTTTTTCGTTCATCTAATTTATCAAACGGAGCAGTGAGAATAAAAACCGTTTCAATAACAGGATTTTGTACGTAAGCTTCGAACAATTTCAAGTTGTGCTCGATTTTGCTGTCGTCCTTTTGAGCAGTTAAAAAATAAGCATCCTTTGCGATAACTACACGCTTCGACCCTAAAAACGGAAGTGTATTTGCATCCTCTATCGCAACGTCAATCGGAGTTTCTTTTAATTCATAAGTGGATAAATTAAAATCGTATTCTTCTTCTGTTAGTGTTTGGGCAACAATGGATTGGATTAAGTCTTCTACTAGAAAACGCTCTTCGCCAATTAACAAATAAAGTGGGAAAATTTTATTTTTGCTAATATTTCGCTTTGTTTCTATGTATGACATTATTTAGTCCCTTCCTCATTGGTTGGATATTCCTAAAAGAGATTGGTAATATTATTATGGGTAATATGTAAAGTAATGTCTATACCTACAAGAAAGTTTACTCACATGAAAAAGAGGCTAACCCATTGTTGTTGTAGTTCCACAACTTATATCCAGATAATGAAACGGCTTGCGTCGCATTTCATATAAGTTAGAAACCACATTACATGAGTTAACCCCCATTTATGATAAACGCCATCAAAAGGACCCTAGGAAACCCTTCAAATGACGATAATCATGAACGACGACCTCTACACTAATTATGATATCCTATGCAAATGAAAAGTATAGGTGACAACTCTTTACAGCAGTGGAAGATAAAATTTTAAAATTTGACAATGAATAGACAATCACAGAAAGTACCTATGGATTGTATGGATTTTTTTCTTGTCTTCCCTTATACTAAAGATTGAAATAGGAGGGGTTACTAATGAGTGAGTTCGAAAAAAGAGTACAATGTAAACGCAACGATGCGATCGATTCAGGCGTTGGGTTTATCGTTTCTTTCGGCTTCTTTGCCACTTTATTTATTATCGCTTCACTAATTGACGTATTTGGCAACATGTAAGAAACCTATACTTAATTAGAAAAAGGGTTACCATTACGGTATCCCTTTTTCTTCTTTTCGTTGTAGTTTTGTTTCCAACTCCATTATAGTTTCTTCTGTAAATGTAATTCGAATAGCACCGTGTTCATCCGTACGAAAAATCTTTATGTTTCGCTCTTCTAAAGCCAAAATAACCTCATCATGCGGGTGTTTAAATCGATTGTTACGACCAGCTGAAATGAGCACTTTATTCGGTTGCATATGGTCAAGAAATCGAGGGGTAGACGAAGTACGACTACCATGATGGCCAGCCTTTAGAATATCAACGCTAAGATGCGGATATTGGCGGATCAACCGTTCCTCCCCATTTTCCTCTAAATCACCTGTAAACAGCCAAGAAACGCCGCCTAATATACTGTATAAGACGATAGAACGGTCATTTAAATCCTCTTCATCCCCTTGAGGTGACAAGATATAAAATTCACTTCCCCCTTTCCCCCAAGCCATTCCTTCTTTCACAAACGTGATTTTAGTTCCTTTCTTATGAAATTCGGTTAGTAATTCCCGCTCATATTCTCCATCAACTTGACCATAAGCATAAAGAACCTCTTTCACGTTCGTCTCACCAATGAGCGCACGAGCACCACCGATATGATCGTAATGTCCGTGGGTCAATATCAGCTTATCAATCGTCCGTACACCTTTCGCCTTCAAAAAAGGAAGCAAAATATCTTTGCCAACTTCAAATTCTTGAGACCGTTTCCTCCACTCTTCTTCTCCTCCAAAACTAACCCAACCACCAGTATCAATTAAGTAAACCGCGTCTCGCTTTGGAAGTTCGATGAAAATACTATCGCCTTGTCCGACATCTAACACTGTTACTTCTCCTTCGTTAAAAAAGTATGGTGTACCAAAATGAATGAGAAATAAGGTTGTAGAAGCAACAAAAAGTACTAGCCAGCGTAAGAGAGAAGCTTTTCTTTCATAATAATAAAGAACCAGCAACATTATCGTAATAAAAGCAAAAACAAGCCAAACGGAAAACTTTCCAACTAAAATAGAACTGAAAGATAAACCATTTAATTGGAGTAAAATATCGTGTGATAGGACGACAACTTTATCCAGAATCTTCAACGTGAAAGTACCAACAGCTGGTAAAGTGATAACGATGAAATACGTTATAAAGACGGTGGGTAAAACAACTAAGGAGATGAACGGAATGTAGATTAAATTTAGAGGAAGGCTAATCCAAGAAAATTCATAAAAGTGGAAAATAATAATTGGTAACGATACAAACTGGGAAATAACGGTAACAGCAAGTAGTTGTGTGAAATAATGATTTCGTTTTCTAATGATCTCTGAAGACATAATTAATGTAAAACTAATCAAAAAAGATAATTGAAAGCCTAATTGGTATAAAGAATAAGGCGATAGAAACAAATAGATAAGGCAAACAAAACTAATTCCGTCCACCGGGTGCAATCTTTTCTTCATGCGCAAGGAGACAAGCACAACTACCGTCATAAAAGCTGCTCGAATAACAGAAGGAGCTCCTCCTGCAATCACGACGTACATCGGTAGAAGCACTAAAAGAGCATCGATCGTTCGCTCTCGCGTCACACCAAAGCGAATTAAGATGAAGAAGAGTGCTGAGAAAATAAGTCCTACATGAAGTCCTGAAACCGCCAGAAGATGAATTACCCCTAACCGTTGATAGGCTTCTATCAGATTCTCATTCAAATACGCTCGGTCACCAAAAATTAACGCCGCAACAATTCCTTTTGACTCTTGTGGATAATGATGATTTATAAATTCAATTCCTTGTTGCCGAATTTTTTGCAGAACATATTGCTTCGGAATGCTCGATTCATTACATGTCCTTAAATCGATTGTCTCGATATTAAAATTCCAATGAATTCTTTGATAAAAAAGATACTGTTCATAGTTAAACGCATAAAAATTAGTCGGTGGGGACGGTTTACGAAGTGTACCTTCTAAAGTACATTGCATGCCTACAGACATGTTCTTAAGGCGGTGTTGTTCTTCTTCTGATTTTATAAAATAATTGACTTGTAACTTTTCATTGTTCGATGTTTTCAATTGAAAGCTAAGGCGGTCACCATTGATTTGAGGAATTGTATGTATCGTTCCATAAAGAGAGGTTTGTTGAGGGAAAAGCTTTGTTTTATTATTTTCGTGAATAAAGGTACTGCTTACATAAAATATCAGTAGGGAAAGGACAAGAAAAACACCATAAGTCCTTATCCTCTTCCTATTGATCAAAAGATAGTAAATTAAATACGCAATTAGAAAAAGGAGCCATCCTTGAAATCCATTTGTAGCTAAAACAATACTAATGATTGCGGCCAACACAATAAGATGCCAACGTCCTACCAAGACCCTAACTCCTTTTCATTATAATGGAGTATATAGTTTATTTGCTTCATCACGAAGCTTTTTTAGTTCTTCTTCTGAGAGTCCACTTGCCGCTAATTTATCTAATAACGAAGCCGTAAATTGAAGTTTTTCATTTGAGTTTTTATCTAAAATTAATTCTTCAAGTTCGACTTGCTTGACCTGTATCCCTGCTTGTTCAAATAATTCTAAAGCATGCGGATGATTTTTATAGTCGTTAGAATAATACACAGCTGTTATTCCACTTTGAATAATTGCTTTCGTACAGTTTAAACAAGGAAAATGCGTCACATAAATTTCAGCTCCTTGCGTAGGAACCCCAAATTTTGCACATTGTAAAAGAGCATTCACCTCGGCGTGTATCGTTCGAATACAGTGATTCTCTACGACATAACAACCTTTGTCTATACAATGATCTCCTCCTGAGATTGAACCATTATACCCACCTGCGATAATCCGTTTATCTCTAACGATTGTTGCTCCAACCATTAATCTCGTACACGTACTTCGCATGGCAAGTAGATGACTTTGTGCTATAAAGTATTGGTCCCATGAAATTCGATTCAACTTTTTCAACTCCTAGTAGGTCACATTCTATTTTATAGTTTATCTAACGATGGAAAGTGACGTCAATCCTTTATCGCAAAAAAGAAAAAAGACGACTCCAAGATAGCGAATGTTGCTTTTATCTAAACAATAAAACATGGCTTCACAGTCCAGTAAATTATTGTAAAAGCATCACTACTAAAGAAGAATCGCCTTCGGTTTACTTATTATCCTTGGCTTTTAACAAGTGCTTGTTCTAGATCACTAATAATATCATTTACGTTTTCAATTCCGACAGAAAGTCGAATAAGCTCTGGTGATACACCTGCAGCACGTTGATCTGCTTCTGATAATTGTTGATGAGTTGTACTCGCTGGATGAATGACTAATGATTTCGCATCACCAACATTAGCAACGTGCGAGAATAATTCAAGTGCATTGATAAAGCTCTTGCCTTCTTCTATACCGCCTTTAATACCAAACGTAAGAATAGCCCCTTTACCATTTGGCAAATACTTATTCGCTAAATCGTATGAACGATGTGAAGGTAATCCTGCAAAACTTACCCATTCAACAAGTTCATGATTTTCTAAATATTGAGCCACTTTCATCGCATTCTCACAATGACGTTCCATACGTAAGTGTAGTGTTTCTAACCCTTGCAACAATAAAAACGAATTTAGAGGAGCAATTGCAGGACCTAAATCACGTAATAATTGGACACGAGCCTTAATAATATAAGCTAAGTTTCCTAAAGCTTCCGTATAGACGAGTCCGTGATAACTTGGGTCTGGCTCAGTTAATCCAGGGAATTTCCCATTATTCCAGTCAAAATTCCCACCATCAACGATGACTCCCCCAATGGACGTACCATGTCCACCCATGAATTTAGTCGCAGAATGAACGACAATGTCAGCCCCGTGCTCAATTGGACGACATAATGCTGGCGTTACTAATGTAGCGTCAACCATTAATGGAACTCCATTTCTATGAGCAACAGCTGCTACCGCTTCCACATCGAGAATATCTCCTTGTGGATTACCAATCATTTCACCAAACAATAATTTCGTTTTTGGTGTTATCGCTTGTTCAAATGCTTGTGGATCTGTTCCATCTACTAAGTGAACCGTAATTCCCATTTTCTTTAACGTATGTACAAAAAGATTGTATGTACCACCGTATAAAGCACTTGAAGCAACAATTTCGTCGCCGTTTTCACAAATATTTAAAATGGCTAAATGAATTGCAGAACTTCCACTAGCTGTTGCTAGGGCCGCTACACCACCTTCTAACTCAGCCACTCGCTTTTCAAACACATCTTGTGTCGGGTTCATAATACGAGTATAAATATTACCTGACTCTGCTAACGAAAAAAGGTTCGCTGCATGTTCTGTGTTTTTAAAACCATATGAAGTCGTTTGATAAATCGGCACCGCTCTTGATTGTGTTGCAGGATCTACTTCTTGTCCACCATGAACAGCAACTGTTTCTAATGACCATTTGTTTTCACTCATAATTTGCTCCTCCTACTCCCACCAAAAAAACAGATAGGAAATATATGAATTTTGAGCTGATTTTATCCTTTATTGTAACAGTTGTCAATGTATTGGAAGAATTCTGTCACCTTATTTCTATATATTCTTGTAACTTTTCAACTGATTTTGGGCCAATACCCGACACTTTTTGGACATCTTCTATCGTTTGAAACGGGCCGTTTTCCTCACGGTAAGTAATAATCGCATCCGCTTTGGCAGGTCCAATCCCTGGAAGTTGCTGCAACTCTTCAACCGTGGCTTGATTAATTCTTATTTTACCGTTATTACTAGTTGTAGAATTCGCACTTATTGCCGACTCGACCATTGGAATGTCTTCTTCTCCCACTTTAGGAATATAAATAACCATCGCATCGTCGAGTACGGAAGCTAAATTAATTTTTTGTTCATCAGCCTCTTCTGTTAGTCCTCCAGCTAACTCAATTAAATCAATTAAACGCTGTCCCTCTATTAGTTCATATACTCCTGGAGAAGCTACCTCGCCCTTCAAATCAACCAGAATTTTCTGTTCCTGAACTTCAGTCACTTGCTCCACTTCCTCATTTTCAAAAGACCAGTTTAATTCTTCCACCTCCTCGTTATTGTCAAAGTGTAAAATAAAGCTTACACTAACTACTAGAAGTAAAACTCCAATCGTACTGATGAGATAGAATTCACGTTTGGAGATTTTCATACTTACACCTCGCTTTAGAAAGGATGTTATCAATGAGTGTACATTTAGCCATATCAAAACAGGTTGAAAACCATATAAATGGACAAACCCAATTTAAAAAACTAGAAGCTTTACGGGAAGCTACGATTGAAAAAGTGTTAGCGGACGCAAGAAATGGAGTTGATTTTTCGGTTGGGGAAATCAATGACATTACGAATGAAATGAACGGAATAGCATATAAGTTTGGTTTTCCTACACGCAAAACCGTTACAAAAGAAATGATAAAGGAATATGCGGAAAAATCTCTAAAAACGAACTAATAATATACGTGTTATTTCTTCAAAAATTTCGTTTTTGCACCTTTCTTTGGACTCGTAGCCAATATACTCCCTGGCTACGAGTCCAAAATCTTGAACACCCCCTTTTAGAAAAGAGCCTTTAAAAACAAACATATTACGATAGCCTCCCTCATATATTTACGTTAAAGACTGTCTAAAGCACATTCTATTGCCCCTATTGAGCACAGCGTGAGGAAAAGGAGGGATGCAACATGAATATTGGGATAATTGGTACAGGAAGCATGGGAACCATCTTAATTGATTCCTTAATTGAAGCAAAAGCTGTCACTCCATCCCAGCTGTTCATTCATAATCGTACACTAGAAAAAGCTAAAGCCCTTGAACAAAAATACAACTCACTTCACATCTGTGAATCCCCAAATGAAGTTGTAAGGCAGTCAGACCTTATATTCATTTGTGTAAAACCACTACAATTTCATGCTCTATTAGAAACCATTCAACAAGAATGTTACAGAAACCAACTTCTTGTTTCCATTACAAGCCCACTTTCTGTAGAACAGCTAGAGAAAATGGTCAATTGCAAAGTAGCAAGAGCCATTCCGAGTATTCTAAACCGAGCCCATTCGGGTCCATCATTACTTAGCTTCGGGAGCCGGTGTACTACTAAAGATAAAGAAGTATTGACCTCCCTGTTAAAAAACATATCTACACCGCTTGTCATTGAAGAAAATATTACGAGAGTCGCATCGGATATTGTGAGCTGCGGGCCAGCGTTTTTTAGTTACATTTTACAACGTTTTGTCGATGCAGCCGTTAGACAGACGGACATCACAGAAGAAGATGCAACGACATTGGCAACGAATATGATTATTGGAATGGGAAAACTGTTAGAAAAGGAAGTTTTTACTTTACCGACTTTACAACAAAGAGTCTGTGTGCCTGGGGGCATAACTGGTGAAGGAATAAAAGTGTTAGAAGAAGAAATTGGCCAAATGTTTGATCACCTTTTTCAACAAACACACGCCAAATACAAGGAAGATAAAGAAATCATTCAACAACAATTTACATCAAAAACATATAAAGAATAAGACAAGAGACGACGCCTTCTCTTGTCTTATTCTTTCTTTTTACTTAAAATCCTGCTACTTTTTTCTCGCGACAAAAAATATTCTCTCACTTGTTTCCGTTACTTTATTTCCAAAGTCCGCACTAATTTCTTCAACTGAGAAGCCCGCATCCTCTAGACACTGTTTATACTCGTCAATTGAGTATGTCCGCTGTTGATGAAACTCCTCATAACGTGTATATGTCTCATCTTCATTGCGAACAAAAAAAGTTAAGTCATGTTCTATACTATGGGGAAACTCTCCTTCAAACGCCTTCCAAATGTAGGAAACCTCTTCTTCATCATCAGCGAATAATTGACCTGCGAAAATTTGATCCATCTTGTAACAGGAATGCACATCTAAAATCAGTAATCCTTTATCCTTTAAAGACTTGTGAAAAGATGAGAATGCCACCTGAACATCTTCTATACTCGTTAAGTAATTTAAGCTATCACAATATGTGAGAATGGCATCGAATTGGCCAAGTCCGTCTAAACTTCTCATATCTTGTTCAAAAAGAGGCACCTGTAGATTGTTAGCTTCAAGCTTATCTCTTGCAACGACGAGCATCTCGCTTGATAAGTCTACCCCTGTCGTTTGATAACCTTTTTTTGTTAATCGAATGAGCAGTTCACCTGTTCCACAACCAACATCTAGAAGCTCGTTTCCTTCTGGCAAATACGTTTGCAGCTTTGTTTCCGTAAAAGTTAACCAGTCATCATAAGGTGCATCTTTCATCAAGTGATCATACAAGTATGCAAACTGCTCGTAATTCATCATTATCCCTTTCCATACCAGTTATAATAATTCCCCTTCGAGCTCCATAACTGGTGCGTCTCCCCATAGCTTTTCTAAATTATAATACGATCGTTCATCACTGTGGAATATATGGACAACGATATCACTTAAATCTACAAGTACCCAACGGGCTTGATCAAATCCTTCTAATCGTTTTAAATCAATTCCATTTTCTTGGGCAACTTTTTTTAACTCATGAGCAATTGCTTGTACCTGCTTTTCTGAATTCCCGTGACAAATAATAAAATAATCGGCGATTAAAGAAACACCTTTCATATTAAGTACAACAATATCCTCTGCTCGTTTATCATCAATAGCTGTAACAGCTAGTTTTAAAACTTGATTTACATCCATTAAGACGATTACCTCCCTTTTCCTTTTACATTCATAATAAGTTGATTATAAGCTGCAAGTGTATCTGGATAAACCAATTGCTGTTTTTTCATTAAAAAGATCATCGTATTCCGCAAAGACAGAATACAAGCGTGATCAAGATTTTCAGTTACGGCTAGTCTCACTTCTTCTACACCTGGAAAATGTCTTCCAGGTTCAATATAATCAGCTAAAAAAATCACTTTCTCTAACAACGTCATTTTCGGTTTCCCTGTTGTATGGTAACGAATCGCTGATAAGATTTCTTGATCCTTTATTCCAACCTCATGTTCTACCCAATAGGCACCACAAGGAGCATGCAAGAGCTCATCTCCATAAATGAGGAATTCTTCTCCAAGTCGCTTTTCTAGTATCAGTTGGCGCATTTCTTCTTTCGGCCTAAATTTTGCATAATCATGAAAAATACTAGCGATTTCAGCTTGTTTTTCGTTGACTCCCACCTGTTTTGCAAGCTGAATGGCAGTGTCCATGACTCCAATCGTATGCGAATATCGATGCTCTGTTAAATGAGGTTTAACGATTTCTAACGCTTGCATTCGTTCCATATAACTCTCTCTCCTCAATAAAATGACGGACCGATTCAGGGACGAAATAACGGATGCTCCGCCCTTCTTTTATTCTATCTCTAATACTTGAAGATGAAATATCCACTTGAGGGATTGTTAATAATACCATTTTTTCTTCATACGTTGATGTTTCGGAATAACCTGGTCGCCCAAGCCCCACAAATGTAACATATTCAAATAACTCATCGATGCGTTCCCACGTATGAAGTTGTTCAATCATATCTCCGCCGATAATGAAATAAAAGTCTACATCTGGTAATTTCATTTTAAGTTCTTTCAACGTATCAACAGTATAGGAAGGACCCGTTCTTTCTAGCTCTATCGTTGAAACAACGAACTGATCTGCGCCATCAATGGCTTTTGTCACCATCTCAATCCGGTCATCTACAGATGAAACATCGTTCGTTTTCTTATGGGGGGGAATATTTGCTGGCATAAACCAGATTTCATCTAACTTACATTGCTCTAATACTTCTTGAGCGATAAGTAAGTGCCCGATATGAGGAGGATCAAATGTACCTCCCAGAATTCCGATTTTTCGCACAATCATTACTCCCCTTTACCAATTATTGTGGAAGCTCAAGCTGTTTGTTTTCTTTAGATTCTTTATACAAGACAATTGTATTCCCAATCACTTGTACTAGTTCAGCTCTTGTTCCTTTACTTAACGTGCTAGCCACTTCGTCTTTATCTTCATCACAATTTTGAAGAACACTTATTTTTAGTAATTCTCTAGCTTCTAACGCATCCTCAATTTGTTTGATCATATTATCATTTACTCCACCTTTACCAACTTGAAAAATAGGGGTAAGGTGATGAGCTTTCGATCGTAAGAAACGCTTTTGTTTTCCTGTTAACATGAATTTGATACTCCTCCTAATTGTTGTAGTACTATTTTTTCCATTTCGTTGCGGTCTGGTTTAGTTCCCGTCCACTTTTCAAAAGCTAAAGCCCCTTGTTCAACAAACATTCCGACTCCATTTAAAACGGTTGCACCTTTGGCTTCTGCTTCTTGCAATAATTTGGTCTTTAACGGATTATAGATTAAATCACTCACCACGGCATCTTGTTTTATGTTGTTTAAGGCAATTGGCAGTTGATCGACATTGGGACTCATACCAACTGAAGTTGTATTAATGATTAAGTCAAATTGATGTAGTTTTTGCTCAGCTTCTTCAATGGACCAAACAAAAGCATCCTTCGAACTTTGGTTACATTCACTTGCTAAGCTTGCCGCCTTCTCTTTCGTGCGGTTAGCGATATGTAGTTCCTCCACCCCATAACGTGAAAGAACCGTTAACACCGCTCGAGCTGCACCTCCAGCACCAATTAAGAGGACTCTCATTTGTTTTAGCTGATCCCCTGTTACTTTTAATAACGATTGCAAATAGCCTTCTCCATCCGTATTATAGCCGAATAATCTCCCATTATCGTTCACAACAGTATTAACAGCACCAATTAACTTTGCTTCTTCGTCAACCTCGTCTAAATACTTCATAACCTCAACTTTATGAGGTATGGTAATGTTAAATCCACTTATCCCTATAGCTCGGAACCCTGCAATCGCTGCTTGTAAATCAGCTTCACTTACATCAAAAGCATGATAATGATGATTTTGGTGTAATAAGTGAAAAGCGTTATTGTGCATACTAGGTGACATTGAATGACCGACTGGATGACCAATCAATCCAAATAATTTCCCCATTGTTTTCTCCCCTTTTTAAATAAGTGAAGGTCGAACTGTAACCCCTACACCTTTAGGAGCATATGCTTGAACGTGAACATTCTCTTGATGTACAGCAACCCAACCTAAACCTGAATACACGATATCGCTTTTCTCTTTAATATAAAATTCATGCTTGACTAGTTCAGGCAATATTTGTTTGGTTTCTGGCCCTGGTGGTGATAACAATTCACCTAAATGGTTTTTGTAGAGTTCATCCGCCTTATCAAGTTTTGTCCTATGAATAGGAATGTCGTTTGAGAAATAACAAACAAATGAACCGCGATCCCCTTCAACAAAATCAAATCGGGCTAACCCACCAAAGTATAACGTTTGTTCAGGATTTAACTGAAATACCATCGATTTGATTTCTTTTTTCGGCGTAATCGTTTTTAATTCTTGCTTGTCAATGTAATGCGCAATTTGATGATGATTAATAATTCCTGGTGTATCGTAAAGTGCAGATCCATCATCTAACGGAATGTCGATCATATCTAACGTCGTTCCAGGAAAATGAGATGTTGTAATTAACTGCTCCTCATCTCCACCAAACTCTTTAATCAATTGATTAATAAAAGTGGATTTTCCCACATTAGTACATCCTACAACATATACATCCTTTCCTTTTCGTAGCTCATCAATTCGATGGGCAACATCTATAACACCGCTTCCCTTTTCCGCACTAATCAACATTACATCGATTGGCTTTAAGCCCAATTCTTTCGATGATCGTTTTATCCAATTGATCAACTTGTTGTGATTGAGTGACTTCGGTAGTAAATCGACTTTATTTCCTACTAATAAAACATCATTTCTCCCAACAAAACGATGTAAACCAGGTAACCAACTTCCATTAAAGTCAAAAATATCAACGATTTTCACAATGAGAGAATCGGTTTTGCCTAGCGTATTTAAGATCTTTAAGAAATCATCATCTGTCAAGGCAACATCTTGTACTTCATTATAATGTTTCAAACGGAAACAGCGCTGGCAAATGACCACATCACGTTCTAAAGCTGATGGTGGTGCGTAGCCCAGTTCACTTTTAACAGCGGATTGGACTTTTACACCACAACCAGCACAAATAATATCTCTTTCTTCCACTATTCATCCTCCAATGTAACGTGCTTATAAGTGATTTCTTTCTTTACACTTTTCTATTCCTATTATTTGAAACGACTAAGTTGTTATCCTCTTCTGTTTAATGATTTTATGGAAAAAGTGTAAGATTTTTTCTTTTTGGGTATACAACGTTGTAAATTAACCTTGTCTTAAAGGATAAATGTACCAAACCTTTAGTCAAACGGTAAGTATACAATTTTTTTCTGTTAATTTCAATTATTTTGCGTAAAGGAGTGTCACTTTTCTATATGTTCATCTTTTGATATAGTACAAGTTAAATTCATTTTTTCTTAAAAATATAAGACATTTCGAAAAAATTCTATTTTTTTCAAAAAATATATAAAAAGTTTTCGACAAAAGTTGGTGGTTATCAACACTGTGGATAACTTTATTCACGTATCAACATGTTGTAAATTATGGAATTTTTATATTTATGAACAAGTCATCAACAAGTTATCCACTATTAACTGTGGATAAAACGAACGGTTGTTCTATTTTTTGGGACATGGTAGGATTAGGATACAACAAATTGGAAATCCTATTATTATATGAATTCACTACAAAAACATGCATGAAATACACATAAGTTTTGTTAACTGTTACTCTTGACTATTTTAATAAATTTCCTTTCGAAGGAGGTTAATAAATAATGAAAAAACTTTCGGATGAATTACTAATTGAGACGTACTTTAAAGCAATGGAACTCAAACTTAGTGAGGATTTCATTAACCTCATTAAACACGAGATTGATCGTCGATCATTAACAGACAAAATTAAGCTTTCTTCCTAACAATAGATATTACGACAGACCAATTCAATGGATAGCAATGAGTTGGTCTTTTTTTGTCTGAAAAATAGAGTCACTATAGGACTTAAGCGCTATTCCAATATTTTTATTTGTTTTAGAAAGTAATAAAAAAGGACACCCAAATATTAAATTTGGATCTCCTCCTTATTACCGAATTTTAATATACTCTCTTGGCCTAAATGGTTCCATTGGCTCGACTTGTTGTGGCGCTTCTAAAATCCCCATATGCTCATGCTCTTCATCAAGATTATACATTTGAATATAACGATTATTTAGGTTGTCCGCTTGCCAAGCTCCAATAAACATAATGGTAAAGATGATTAGTGCCACTAATCCTTTCCGAGTTCTCATAATTTTCACTCCAGTAGGTCTACGAAAAATAGATAATACTTATAGAATGAAAAAGAATGCAGAAAATTATACATACAATTTAGAAAAAAATTACATAAATTTATCTATTTTGTGAACAATATCAATGATTTTCCTAATAAAAAAAATATTTTTTGATCAATTTATCGAATTTCTACATATTTAAAAAGAACCACAAAATCATGACCGTATTACTAACGTGTCGAAGGTGCAAGCGTTACTAATTTATTATATAATTTGACTTAGCCTTGTCCTGCCCAAGTATCTTTATAGATTAATGCACCTTTAAAACTGAATTAGTCATCGTTTGTTCATTCGGATTTTAAACAAACTATCTCGGTAATCTCTAAAGAGGCTGAATCAAATAGCAAAGTGTCAGCTCCTTAAACGATACATATAGTTCCTTAAATGGAATACGTATATATATCGTTTCAAGTGTTGAGCATGGACACTTATGAGTCAGCCTCTTTATATGTGATATGTCACGTAAAATAAATTTAAGGAGGTAATAAACATTGACTGCTCTACACTGGGCTACAATTGCACCATTTTTACTAGCCATTCTTGTTCCATTTCTTTATAAGTATATTCGAAGCATACATACAGGCTGGTTTGTACTTGCATTACCTGTTTTTCTCTTTATTTATTTCATTCAGTTTCTCCCGGTGACATCGAATGGGAACGTAGTAACGCATACAGTTCCTTGGGTACCTTCTTTAGGCATTAATTTTACCGTCTATGTTGATGGACTCAGCTTGCTATTCTTACTCTTAATTACAGGAATAGGGGCTCTCGTCGTTCTCTACTCCATCTATTATTTGTCCAAGAAAACTGAATCGCTTAACAATTTTTATGTTTATTTATTAATGTTTATGGGTGCGATGCTTGGGGTTGTTATTTCGGACAATTTAATCGTATTGTATGTATTTTGGGAACTTACAAGTTTAGCATCATCTCTATTAATTAGTTATTGGTTCCATCGTGAAAAGTCAATCTACGGTGCCCAAAAATCGATGCTTATTACCGTATTTGGTGGATTTGCAATGCTAGGTGGATTCTCACTTCTTTACGTGATGACAAACACGTTTAGTATCCGAGAAATCATCGACCAAGCAGCAGTCATTGCAAATGATCCACTAATCATTCCAGCAATGCTTCTCGTTCTTTTAGGAGCTTTCACCAAATCAGCACAGTTTCCATTTCACATTTGGTTACCAGATGCGATGGAAGCACCAACACCTGTAAGTGCATACCTACACTCAGCAACGATGGTTAAAGCAGGAATTTATCTTGTAGCACGTTTAACACCTGTTTTCGGTGGACTTGCCGAATGGTTTTGGATTATTTCAGCGTTCGGGATATTCACCTTATTGTGGGGATCCGTCTCTGCTGTTCGTCAAAAGGACTTAAAGTCAATACTAGCCTATTCAACGATCAGCCAACTCGGATTAATTATGTCATTACTTGGGTTAGGTTCCGCTTCTTTATATTATGGAGTTGGTTCAGAAGAAGGACTATACTACTCCGCAGCGGTGTTAGCAGCCGTATTTCATCTCATTAATCATGCCACCTTTAAAGGTGGGCTATTCATGGCCGTTGGAATCATCGACCATGAAACTGGGACTCGAGATATAAGAAAACTCGGGGGATTAATGGCGATTATGCCAATTACTTTTACAATCTCTTTAATTGGTCTCGCTGCGATGGCAGGACTTCCGCCTTTAAACGGCTTCTTAAGTAAAGAGATGTTCTTTACAGGACTTCTTAGAGCTTCTGAATTAGATATCTTCAATATGCAAACATGGGGATTACTCTTCCCAGTTTTCGGTTGGATAGCAAGTGTGTTTACGTTTGTTTATTGTACGATCATGTTATTTAGAACCTTTACAGGGAAATTCAAACCTGAAAATTTCGACGTCAAACATGTGCATGAAGCACCAATTGGTATGTTAATTAGTCCAATTATCTTAGTTTCATTAGTCATTATCTTTGGTTTCTTCCCGAACTTACTGGCTTACACCCTAATTGAACCTGCAATGGCAGCGATTCTTCCAGGGTTATTAGAAGAAGGACAACGTTTTTATGTCAATATCTATCATTGGCACGGCTTTAATACCGAATTATGGATGACAATTGGAGTCATTGCGATTGGGGTCCTCATCTTTTTAACTGCAAGAAAATGGATGCAATTAAATATCTATTTACGGGAGCGCGATCCTCTTAACTATTTCTACGATCAAGGGTTAGTAGGCTTAATCAAAGGTTCAACGAAAGTAACTAAAATTCAAATGACGGGTTTATTACGTGATTATTTTGCGTATATGATTACATTTATGATCCTTGTACTTGGTTACACATCAATAAGATATGATGTATTTACAATTGATACAACGAATGTGGCTGTCATATCGCCGTATATGTGGGTGATAACGATTGTATTTATTGCAGCAACGTTATCCGTTCCATTTATTAATCACCGTATTACATCCATTATTATCGTAGGGATTATAGGCTATTTACTTGCATTATTCTTTGCCGTATTTAGAGCTCCAGATTTAGTCTTAACTCAGCTACTCGTCGAAACGGTAATGGTCGTTTTACTATTACTTTCGTTTTACCATTTACCAGAGCTTCGAAAAGAAAAGTTCACCCCTCGTTTCAATGGAGTGAATTTAATGATCTCAATAGGAGTTGGTGTACTCGTTACAGCAATTGCTTTCAGTGCATTTGCATTAAGCAATACTAACGGTCTAACGCCAATCTCTGAATACTTTATTGAAAATTCCTACACTCTAGCAGCAGGTAAAAACATGGTTAACGTCATCTTAGTTGACTTCCGTGGTCTTGATACATTGCTAGAAGTACTCGTACTTGGAATTGCGGCTCTTGGTGTTGTTACATTAATTAAATTACGTATGACGGGGAGGGAAGATGTATGAGGACCAACAATGTAATGCTTCACACGATTACACGAATTGTAACCTTCATTATTCTTGTCTTCTCGGTCTACTTGTTCTTTGCTGGGCATAACAATCCTGGCGGTGGATTTATCGGTGGACTAATGACTGCAAGTGCTTTGTTACTAATGTATCTTGGATTTGATATGAAGACTGTCAAAAAGGCTATCCCGTTTAATTTTACGCATATGATTGCGTTTGGATTGTTAATCTCGATCATAACAGGATTTGGCAGCATGCTTTTTGGCTTTCCATTTTTAACTCAGTTTGATCAATATGTGACGATCCCGCTTCTAGGTGAGTTTCACTTAACAACTGCACTCCCGTTTGATTTAGGAATTTACCTAGTCGTAGTTGGGATTGCACTCTTAATTATTTTAACAATTGCGGAGGATGATGCTTAATGGAAATTTTAATGTCCATCACAGTTGGTGTCCTCTTTATGGTCGGAACGTATTTAATCCTGACGAAAAGTTTACTACGAGTTATCTTAGGTTTGATGCTCCTTTCGCACGGTGCACATTTATTACTACTCACTATGGCAGGATTAAAAAGAGGAGCTCCTCCTTTACTAGGACAAGAAGCTCCCTTTTATGCCGACCCGCTTCCACAAGCGCTAATATTAACAGCCATTGTAATTAGTTTCGGTGTAACGGCATTTTTACTCGTATTAGCTTATCGAACATATAAAGAGCACAAAACTGATGATTTAGATAAATTAAGGGGAACTGGCGATGAATAATTTAGTAATATTACCAATATTAATACCATTTATCATCGGAACTGTACTCATTTTATTTGCGAAATACCACACGCTTCAACGCGTCATTAGTGGGATAACCGTTTTTGCTCTTCTTGGTATATCGATTTATTTAGCCATCTTTGTTTATCAAGAAGGAATATTAACGTTAGAACTAGGTGATTGGCCAGCACCATTTGGTATCATACTAGTTGCGGATATGTTTGCAACGATGATGGTCATTCTTTCAAGTATTGTAGGGCTTGTATGTTTATTTTTTGCCTTTCAAACAATTTCAAGTGAACGTGAAAAGTTCTTCTTTTACCCTTTCTACTTCTTCCTTTTAACAGGGGTAAATGGTGCCTTTTTAACAGGTGACTTGTTTAACTTGTTCGTATTCTTCGAAGTTATGTTAATCGCTTCGTATATTCTAATTGTTATTGGTGGTACGAAATATCAACTACGTGAATCTTTAAAATATGTAGCTATTAATATATTCGCCTCCATTTTGTTCATTGTCGGTGTCGCTTATATATATGCGGCAACAGGAACATTAAATATGGCAGATTTAGCGGTAAAGGTTGCACTCTTAGAGCAACAAGGTGTATTGAACGTCATTGCAATTCTCTTTTTAATTGTATTTGCAATGAAAGGAGCACTATTCCCGCTCTATTTCTGGCTACCACGTTCCTACTACGGTCCACCTGCAGCAATTGCTGCCTTATTCGGTGGCTTATTAACAAAAGTAGGAATGTATGCGATCATTCGCATGTTTACATTAATTTTCAATCATGATCCTGGCTTTACACATACGGTCATTTTAATCCTAGCAGGATTAACAATGTTCTTTGGTGTATTAGGAGCTGTATCGCAATTCGATTTCAAACGAATTCTCTCTTATCACATCATTAGTCAGGTTGGTTACATGGTAATGGGTCTCGGTATCTTTACTCCACTTGCAATTGCAGGTGCGATCTATTATATCGCTCATCATATTATCGTAAAAGCTGCACTATTCCTCTTTGCAGGGGCTACGCAAAAGCTAACAGGAACGACGAACTTAAAAGAGATGGGTGGAATATTAAAAACACATCCATTACTTTCGTGGCTGTTTTTCATTTCAGCTATATCACTAGCTGGAATTCCACCACTGAGTGGGTTCTTTAGTAAATTTGCACTCATCTTAGCAGGCTTCCAAGAAGAACGGTATATCATTGTAACCGTTGCGTTAATTGTTGGTCTATTAACTCTCTTCTCGATGTTGAAAATCTTTATCTATGCTTTCTGGGGAGAGCAAAAGATGACTGAAAAGCAAGCAAAACAGAAAGTTGGAAAATTACTTCTCCCTATCGTACCATTAGTCATTTTAACCGTAGTGTTGGGCTTTTTCGCAGAACCGATCTTCTCGTATTCATTAGAAGTCGCAGAAGAGCTTTTAGACCCATCGATTTATATTAATTCTGTACTTAAGGAGTAGTTGCTATGGCTTTTCAAATCTTATTAAATGTCGTGCTTGCTTTTATATGGGCTTTCTTACAAAATAGCTATACTTTTGTCGACTTCTTCATAGGGTATCTCGTGGGTTTATTGATATTATTTGTTTTAAGGCGATTTCTTAAGTTTGATTTTTACTTCAGACGTGTCGTCGCGGTCATCAAACTCATCTTACTCTTTAGTAAAGAGTTGATATTAGCCAACTGGGATGTTATTAAAATTGTGTTGAGTCCAAAAATGGACATTCAGCCTGGAATTATAGCAGTTCCCACTAAGCTCAAAACAGAATGGGAGCTAACGTTACTCGCTTCTTTGATCTCATTAACACCAGGAACGTTATCAATGGATTTTTCAGATGACAATAAAATTCTTTATATTCATTCAATCCACGTTCCTGATAAAGACGAGATGATTAAACAAATACACAATACGTTTGAAAAAGCCATCATGGAGGTGACTCATTGATGCTACAAACTGTATTACAGATTGTTCTCATCATCATGTCCATTTCACTTTTCGTTTGCTTTATTCGTGCGATTATTGGACCTACGATGTCAGACCGTATAGTTGCTTTAGATACGTTCGGAATTAATTTAATTGGCTTTGTTGGAATTTTAATGATTATTCAAGAAACAACCGCCTATGCAGAAATTGTTCTAGTCCTCGGTATTCTTGCTTTTGTCGGTTCCATTGCACTAGCCAAGTTCTTAGAAAGGGGTGTTGTTTTTGATCGAGATAATAATTAGTGTCTTCGCCTTAATAGGAGGCCTTCTCAGCCTATTAGGAGCCATCGGTATGATCCGATTTCCCGATGTATACGGACGATTACACGCAGCCACTAAGAGTGCAACATTAGGCGTTATTTTAATCATGACAGCAACCTTCTTATTCTTTCTGCTTTATGAGCAACTGTTTGTTGCAAAAGTCTTATTAACGATCCTTTTCGTATTCTTAACCGCACCTCTTGCTGGGCAGATGATGTCAAGATCCGCCTATCGCACTGGTGTCCCACTATGGGAAAAAAGCATTCAAGACGATTTAAAAGCAAAAATGGACAAAGACAAGAAAAAAGTGAAAGCAAAAAGCTAAAGGGGATCACTCCTTTAGCTTTTTTTGTTGCACTTATTAATAGGATGTAGTAGTAGTAGTGGAGAAAGATTCGATAATTGGTTGGGTCGTAGGTTGCTATTAGGTTATTTCCGTTTTAGTGACCGTTTCGTATTTGTTTTAGATTTACGGGCTTTATTTCAACTCCTTGCGTTCCCGTTTCTCATAGTTTTATGATTTACGGGATCTATTCAACTCCTTTGATTTACCTTTATAACTTCATGTCAATCTATTTCTCCTTAATGTCACTTTAGCGGGCTTCCATACACACTGCATGTTTTAGAAAAGTTATAGTGTATAACGCACCGCTTTTATTATTTTGATCTCCTTTTCTACACAAAACAAAAAACTGATCGCTATCGTGAGTGATCATTTCTTCGTTCATAAAATTATTTTAATTTTGTTCAGCAAACTTCACCGCTTCGGCTAATAAATCGACGATATGAACGGCACGGACTTCTTTCGTTAACTTTTCACGTTCTACGCCCGCTTTCATTTGTAGTAAACAGCCTGGGTTGGCGGTTACGATCGTTTGTGCTTTTGTATATTTCGCTTGTTCCATTTTATAATCTAAAATATCATTTGCCATGTCGGGTTGCACAATATTATAAATCCCCGCAGATCCACAGCAATGATCCGCATCTTTCATTTCTTTGAACGCGACACCATCAATCGATTGCAACAGTATACGTGGAGCTGAAGCTGTTTTCATGACGTTTCGTAGATGGCATGAGTCTTGATACGTCACCACTTGTTCAGGGAGCTTCATCGCAGGCATTCCAACTTCCACTAAGATTTCAGAAATATCTTTCACACTTCTCGCAAAAGCTCTCGCTCGGTCAACCCACTCGGGTTCATCTTTTAAAAGATGATCGTATTCAACGAGGAGCGCCCCACATCCACCTGCATTGGAAATAATATAATCGATTTGTTCATTTTCAAAAGCAATAATATTTTTCTTTGCCATCGCTTTTGCTTGATCTTTTTCACCACTATGGGCATGAAGGGCACCACAACAACCTTGGTTTTGCGGGATTACCACTTCACAGCCCGCTTTCTTCAACAAAAATAACGTCGAGTCATTGGTCTCCATGAACATCGTGTCCATTAAGCAGCCTGAGAAAAAGGCGACACGTTTTTTCTTAATACCTTCCGCTTCAACATGCATTGGACGGTTTTTCATTGCTTTAGGTGACGGGATTCGCGGTAGAACTTTCTCCATCGTTGCCATACTACCTGGCATTAACTTAAGAATGTTTGTTGTTTGAACCACTTTTTGGACACCTGAATTTTGATAAAACCAAATTAGATTATTTAACGAACGCATTCGGTTTTGGTACGGAAACAATTGTTCAAACACTGTTTTTCTAATCACACGAACAGGGAAGCTATGTTTTTTCGTTGCATTTAAAATGTCACGCGCCTCTTCTAGTAAGTGCCCATATTTAACTCCAGAAGGACAAGCCGTTTCACAAGCACGACATCCTAAACATAAATTTAATTGCTTTTCAAAATCTTCGTCTGGTTCCATTTTCCCGTCAACGACAGCTTTCATTAACGCAATCCGACCGCGCGGGGAAGCTGCTTCATTTTGATCATCGCTGTAGGTCGGGCAAGTGGGTAAACAAAAACCACAGCGCATACAGTTTAACAGTTCATCATAATCCATTCGCTTTTGAAATTCGACGACGGTTTGTTGTTTTTGTTGCTCGGTTAATTTACTCATCTCTGCACAACCACCCGCTTCTTCGTTTCTTTTGCAAACACTTTTCCTGGATTCATAATGTTGTTTGGATCAAAGGCTAATTTCAATGTTTTCATCGCATTAACGCCTTCTTCACCGAGCTTCCACGCCAAGTATGGCGCTTTCATGACACCGACACCATGTTCACCTGTAATCGTGCCGCCTAACTCAATCGCTTTTGCAAAAATATCGGCAAATGCTTCTTCTACACGTTCTATTTCTTCTTTGTTTCTCGCATCGGTCATACATGTCGGGTGCAAGTTTCCGTCGCCAGCATGGCCAAATGTACAAATTTCCACTCCATGTTTGGCGGCAATTTCATCAATCGCTTTCACCATTTCCGCGATTTTCGAACGAGGAACGGTCGCATCTTCTAAGATCGTCGTCGGCTTTTTACGCGCCAAAGCCGAAAGTGCCGCACGTCTTGCGGTCGCAAGTGCTAACCCTTCTTCTGCCGTCTGAGCGATTTGCACCGATTTGGCTTGATTTTCCCGACAAATGTCTGCGATCTTATCAATATCACGCTCTACGACTTCACGAGGGCCATCTTGTTCAATTAAAAGAACAGCACCTACATCAGTTGGTAAGCCAATTTTTGCAAAATCTTCAACCACTTCTAACGTACTTTGGTCCATAAATTCGAGCGTTGCTGGAATAATTCGATTGGCAATAATCGACGAAACAGCCGCTCCTGCCTCTTCTAAGCTGTCAAATAGCGCTAACATCGTCTTTTTGGCTTCGGGGATAGGAATGAGCTTTAACGTCGCTTCTGTAATGATCCCAAGCGTTCCTTCTGCCCCAACCATCAATCTTGTAAAGTCATAGCCAGCCACGTCTTTGGCGAGCTTTCCTCCAGTTCGAATAACATCTCCATTTGGTAAGACGACTTCTAACGCAATCACATAATCACGAGTTACTCCATATTTTAGGCCACGAAGCCCACCTGAATTTTCATTAATGTTTCCGCCGATCGTCGAAATTTTCATCGAGCTTGGGTCTGGTGGATAAAATAATCCTTTTTCCTCAACCGCGTTAATCATATCTAATGTAATCACACCAGGCTGTACCGTAACCGTTAAATTTTCTTCATCAATTTCCAGTATGTCTTTCATATACGTAAACAGCATCACGATACCACCTTCTAGTGGACATGTTCCTGCACAAAGATTCGTACCTGAGCCACGGGGAACGATTGGTACTTTGTATTCGTTACATACCTTTACAATGGCTTGAACTTCTTGCGTATTTCTCGGCTTAATAACCGCATCTGGCATGGCTTGATAATTCGGTGTCGCATCATATGAATACACAAGTAAGCTTTCCTGCGAGTCTAATAGATTTTTAGTGCCTACAATTTGGACTAGCTTTTCTTTTACCTCAGCGCTTAACATCAAATTCCTCCTACAAAAATATAGAATGAGAGCACAACGAGAAAATTCATATACCTTCCATATGTACTCATTTTATCATGTCAACAGTTCATTCTTTAGTTATTCTAAGTATAAAAAAATAATCCTCATTGGACTATGTGTAAAGATACAAAGTTAAATGAGGATTATTACTTGTTTTTTGTAGGATTATCTAATTTCTTTCCAAATTCTATACGCAATATATGTTGTTGCTAAACACTTCGGATCTTTTAAATGACAACCAATTTTTTCATGAATTCGCTTTAATCGGTAATGAAGTGTATTAATATGAATATGAAGATGTTCTGCCGTCTCTTTTAATGACATATGATATTGAAAATATACTTCTAATGTTTCCATTAATTCTGGGTCTTCGGTCATATTTCCTAAAACTTTTTCAGCAACCTGTTGTTTCATCTCTAGGCTGATTTCCGCAAGAAAGCCCTCTAATAATGTCAAATCATCATAAAAAACGACTGGCGCAGTGCTAGAAGCGATTTGCAGCGCTCTTTTCGCTTCACTATATGATTGGGATACTAAGTGTGCAGGTTGTCTCGTTCCAACGCCGAACAAAACAGGGACAGGTGAACGTTTGGATAGACGAGTGCGTAATGATTGAACTTGAGGTAAAAAGGCCGCTTCTTCTTTTTGATTTTTTAACCCTTTCAGGAGAAGTACACGCCCTTGCCCTACACGGACCATTGTATCAGTAGCTCCATCAGGAAATTTTAACCGTAACCATTCATAAATGTCTTTTTCAATGAGATGCAAATCAGTTTCATTATCTGCTTTAAGCTCGATCATTACACACATTCTTGAAAGGTCCATCGTAAGACCTAAAAGCTCACCTCGTTCGTGAAAATCAATCGTGTATTCACGTAAATGCAACCATTCATAGACGAACGTTTCGACACCACGAATTTCAGAGTTTAATTTCTCAGCGGAATGGGCTTCTTGAATAATCAGTTCTGTCATCCGCCGAATCAGCTCACCAAATGGGGACACCGACTGAGGATCACCTGTAATCCCAATCACACCGATGACGTCATGTTGAAAAAAGATCGGCAAATTTAAGCCAACCTTTACACCTTGAAGAGTATCCACATCTGCTTCTGTAATTTTCATTTTTTGCTTTGAGCGAAACACCCGTAGTGCACCTTCATGAAACGTACCAATACGATTTTGATCACTACCAGCAATAATAATTCCATCGTCATTGACTACAATCACTTCTTCATCGGTGACTTTGGTAACTTCATTAACGATCCGTTGCGACATAAGGGAAAGAAGCTTCACTACGCCTCATCCTTTTTAGAAAAAATCGTCCCAATTCGCATCCCAACTTTCACTTCAGTTGGGCACTGTAACTGAGGATCAAGCTCAACTAAGCCGTGTTCAAATAAAAGAATGACGGTAGAGCCAAAGGAAAAGTAACCGATTTCCTTTCCTTTTTCAACGTTTTTTCCATCGTGGGTCAAATGAATGCTGTTCACATTTAAAGCACCCACTTTAACGATGGCGGCTCGCTTATGGTGAACCTCCACTTCGGTAATAAGGCGATAATTTTTCGATAATGGTCGTTTACCATATTGTAATCCTTGGCGGTTGACAGGATACGATTTATTTCCGAGTTGCCAACGTTCGAGGACACGTCCAGAAATTGGACTATGAATACGGTGATAATGACTCGGACTTAAATAAAGAATAACAAAAGTACCTCCACAGTACACTTGGCTCTTTTCCGTACTGCCGAGCATTTCTTGCAGTGTATAATCTTGACCTTTCACACGAAAAGCCGATTGTTCGTTCAATGATCCAACATGAGCGAGCACACCGTCAACAGGACTCACGAGAGCGTGTTGATTAAGATCAATCGGGCGAGTTCCTTCTTTTAAGCGCCTCGTAAATAATTCATGTAAACTTTTATATTCATGTAATGGCTTTTCCATTTCTTCAGTTTTTAAATTATACACTTTTGTAAAGGATCGATTAACGCCTTTACTTAAGCGAGAAGTCGTAAACGTACGTAGTAAATGAGAATTAAAGCGGTTTCCTGTTAATTCAACAAATGCTCGATATAATTGCTTTTTCACAAAATACCTCCGAATAGACATTACTTTTTTCTCTAGTAGGTAATAGCCCTTTATGATATCATATAGTTTTAAGATGTTTCAATATCTGCTCCATTTTTACACAATCTTAAGGAGTGAAGTTATGTTTTTATTACACCATTTAGATCAAACGATCAAAAAAATAAAAAGCCAAGCGGCGAACTTAATTACGTTAGTCAATCTAGGCTTAGGTGCAATGGCTATTTTATTAGTACTTCAAGGTGAGTTACGAACGAGTTTATTACTCATTACAATAGCCGCTGTATTTGATCGTCTCGACGGGATGGTTGCCAGAAAAATGAATATTACCTCTGAACTTGGCAAGCAATTGGATTCGCTAAGTGACATTATCTCATTTGGTGTTGCTCCTGCACTTTTATTATACCAAGGAATTTTATTTACATTTGGAATGCCTGGTGCATTTTTCGCCATTATTTTTATTGCTTGCGGTGCCATTCGACTCGCTCGATTTAACGTAACGGAATCAAACAACTTCTTTGTCGGATTACCGATTACCGCAGCAGGATGCTTATTAACTTTAAGCTTTTTGCTGATTGAATGGGTCCCTTCTTATCATTTTATGTTCCTAACACTTATACTAGCATTTCTCATGATTAGTCCGTTTAAAGTGAAAAAAGTTTAGAAATTTATCAAAAAAACGAGAAAAATATGGTATTTTTTCATGAAATTCTCTCTTAAGTCTTGACACTACAAGGGTTTCACGATTAAATTTGAGTAGCAGGCAATTATTTATAGTAATGAAAGGGAGTTTTTCCATGAACAAGACAGATTTAATTAATTCAGTTTCTGAACAAGCAGACATATCAAAAAAAGACGCAGCGAAAGCAGTTGACGCTGTATTCGAAAGCATCACAGACGCTCTTAAAGAAGGCGGAAAAGTTCAATTAGTTGGATTTGGAAGCTTTGAAGTACGTGAACGTTCTGCACGTAAAGGACGCAACCCACAAACTGGTGAAGAAATCGAAATTCCAGCAACTAAAAACCCTGCATTCAAACCAGGCAAGCAATTAAAGGATGCTGTGAACTAATTTATATTTTATGTAAGAGGAAAAAGCAACTGGACGAGTAGTCCGTTGCTTTTTTTGATCCTCTTAGTATTTTTTTATTAACGTCTTCATTTGATCCCATGCCACTAAAATCATAACCGTAATGCATGTCTCGTTGTGGCAGGATTTGATTAGGAGAGATACAATATATTTATATTTACTACTCTTTCGTAGAAGGAAGATGAATGGATGAAAGTAATATCTTACTTATTTATAATTGGTGGCCTTACCTTACTCATTTACGGTGGATTCCAATATTGGCAGACGCAAACCGCACAAAAGGAAAGTTTGGCATCTGCTTATGAACTGTTAGAGAAAGAGAAAACGGATGAAGAGATCCAACCAACGATTGAGGATTTTAATCCACAAATGGGAGAAACTATTGGTATTCTGTCTATTCCAGCTATTGATGCTCAGCTGCCAATTATTGAAGGAACCGATGAGGACGAGTTAGAGAAGGGTGTAGGGCATTACAAGGGAACCGCTTACCCTACACAAAATGACCAAATTGTTTTATCTGGTCATCGGGATACAGTGTTTCGCCGAATGGGTGAACTTGAAATCGGCGATTATTTCATTATTAAACTGCCTTATGGTGAGTTTACATATGAAATCGAAAGTACAAAGATCGTAGATGCTGATGACCGTACGATTATTGGCTCTACCGCTCCTGATGAAGTGTTAGTCGTTACGACGTGTTATCCGTTTTCTTTTGTCGGAAGTGCTCCTGATCGTTATATTATTTATGCAAAGCCGATTTATTAATTGAAAAAGGCAGCGTGAGAACTACTTCTCACGCTTAATTTTCGATATTTATATAGCACAACCTTCATATTCTCCTTGGTTCTCCACCTCATGGTCACCATGATCGCATAATAGTTCCCATGCCCATCTCTGTTTTTCTTCTCCTCACGAGCAATATAAACCTTTTAAGTTCCCATTCTCTACTCCGTTCCTCCTCCCACGGGCATTATAAACGCTCCATAGTTACCGATCTCTTCTCAGATACTCATCCCACAGGCATCATGAACAGCAAGGAATTACTTATCAAAAAAAAAAAAAACAAGAGAGTATGAGAACCGACCTTCTTACACTACCTTTCATTATTCTTTCTACAAACCATTATTCCGTTTATAAAACTCATGGAATAGCTTCATCAATGCTCGCTTTTCGATGCGGGAAACATAGCTTCTAGAAATATTTAGCTCCTTAGCAATTTCCCGCTGCGTTCTTTCTTTCATTAAATCTAGACCAAAACGTCCGACAATGACTTCTTTTTCGCGCTCATCTAATACATGGATGTAATCATAAATTTGCTTTTTTTCCATTTTCAGTTGGATCGTATCGACGATATCGTCCGTTTCTTCTTGAAGGACATCAATTAAAGTAATTTCATTTCCTTCCTTATCCGTTCCAATTGGATCGTGAAGCGATACGTCTTTCTTTACTTTCTTTAATGCGCGAAGATGCATGAGGATTTCATTTTCAATACACCTGGCTGCATAGGTCGCTAGTTTCGTTCCTTTTCCTTGTGAGTAGCTCTCAATCGCTTTTATTAACCCGATTGTGCCAATCGAAATTAGATCTTCTGTATCTTCACGAGTATTTTCGAATTTTTTTACGATATGTGCGACTAAGCGTAAATTATGTTCTATAAGGCGATTACGGGCTTCTTCGTCTCCTTGCTCCATGAGCTGTAAGTATCTCTGCTCCTCTGCTTTCGAAAGCGGTTGAGGGAAGGCATTGTTTTTTACGTACCCTACAAAAACAATGACTTCTTTAATAAAATAGGTGATGGCTGCAAATAATGACACTTCCTCACCCCCATAAGGTTTGTTATCTTATGTCTATGTGTGTATGGGCTCGGTTGTGTCTGTACAAATAAAATTAAATTGAAACTAGTTCTTTCATATCCCCACTTTTTTGAAAGTCATTTAGTGCTCATCCTTAAAATACATAACCTTCTGTAAGTTTATTATTGGGTATTTTCTGAAAAAGTTCTCGACATATTAGTATTCAATATAACAATTAATTCCAAATAATCCATCCGTTTGAAATAACGATGATAGAACTATATACCTACTATTTTTTGTTTATCAACATATCAACAGTGTAAACATAGGTAAAAAAAACTAAGCAGGGGTCATTTTTTCTGTATCTTTGACACGATTTGTATATTCTATCATCGACAAACTTCAACACTATGATATGGTTTCTTCCTTTATACTATGAATTAATTAATACATAAGTCGCGGAAAATCTCAAAAACTTTGAAAAATCATGAGGAATACTTTAATATTTTTCAGAAAACGGCAAACCTATTGAAAAGTAGGGACGCAAAGTCACAGGTCTTAGGTTGGGGATTTGGATTTCAATGATGATGGCTGGACTGCCTGAAATGCTCATAGTATTTTAGGAGGGAAATACGATGAAAAATGAATGTAACAAAGAGTTGGATCAAGAGTGGGTACAATTAATGAAACAGGCAATGGAAATGGGTTTAACCAAACAAGAAATCAAACGGTTTTTATTAAAAAAGAAAACAAACTGGGCAAGTCCTCCAAGAAACTTTATCCTTAGAAAAGACTATCCATTTTTTTTACTTCTTGATAAGTATTACGCAAAAGTTTATTAATTCTATGTAAATTACAAAGTTAGGACGGGCCGAAAGTGATCAATGATGGCGAATATCATTCATCACTTTTTTTCGTTTAACCTAAGCCTAGCTACAAATTAACCTTGGTTGAACTCTTTTGAAACATACAGACTATTTTTCTTAAAAAGGAACCAAAGGTAGCATTCCTCCTATTATAGCTTCTTCTAACAATTACCCATAAAAGCATTTTTGAAATATCATCAAAACCAAACGAGCGAAACGGTACGTAATATTGATGCACTTCATCAATGACACCATACGAAACCGCAACCAAGAATGCAAACTGTTCTTTTTTTCGTTGAAGTTCTCCAAATGTCAAAAAGGCAAGAATAATAAACAAATATAACAGCCCAATTGAGCAAGTTCGAGAATAACTCCAATCGCTACGAACACACTCGGATGCATATTACTAAAAATGACTTCCAATCGACTTGGATTAAAATTACTGGATTGCCACCAAATCAACATCACATAGAGAATAGAATACTAATAAAAACTCTACGCATGTTAAATACATGTATATAACAACGATCAACAAGTACCCATAAGACGTTACCTGAATATTGAATACTTCTCTGGAACAAGTAATACGATATACAGAGGAGGTCTTAGTGATGCTTCTACTAGGTAAACAGATAATGAGTAAAGGTAAAGCTTTTTATCATCGTTTAATGTATGCCTACAATATTGTGTTGTATAAAGATTGTCTTGATAAAGAGATGAAATTAAAACTCTTAAAAAGAGTAATTCATCATGAAAAAGAATTAAATGTTTAGAGAAAATAAGTGAAAGAAGATTGATTAGGAATTTATTAAGTAAGTTCTTATGTTTTTATTTAATCGTTAGACTTTTGTTTAATAAAAATAGAATGATGTGGTGTTGCATTTTTTATAATGTTACTATTTTTATCAAATACTGGTGACATATATTCGCTTTGATTATAATTACCTAAAGGCTTATACTTTGAAGCTACTTTGGCATTCAAATACCTTATTCCCTATAACCTATTAGACTTTTTTACAAAACTTGTAAGCTTATAAATTATATTGTGAATGAGGTACCTCATTCAGCGTTTAACCCTTTTATGATTGCATAACTTCCATTTGCTTTCTGAGCAATTGACTAAACATACTCCGTTTTTCTTTTGCCAGCTGATTAAAGCCACCTTGCTGGATGATTTGACCTTGATCGAGAACAATAACTTGATCAGCGTGACGAATCGTTGATAAGCGATGGGCAATAACGATAATTGTCATTCTGCCTTTCAGTCGTTCGATAGCCTCTTGTATCTTCGACTCATTTTCTGTATCTAACGCACTCGTAGCTTCATCTAATACGAGGATCGATGGTTTCCGTAAAATCGCCCGGGCTAAGACAAGTCGTTGCCGTTCTCCTCCTGAAAGTCGGATGCCACGATCTCCAATTAAAGTATCCAACCCTTGAGGAAGCTTACTAACAAAATCAGCAGAAGCAAATTCGAGTGCTTCCCACATTTCCGCTTCGCTGGCATCTGAAGCAACAAGTTGTAAATTTTCTCGAATACTTTCATTAAATAAAAATGGATCTTGAGGAACATAACTAATCGCTTGTCGCAAAGAACGTACATTACCGCTTGATAGTGGAACACCGTCTAATAATATTTCTCCTTCTTCTGATTGATTAAGTCCCATCAACAAATCAATTAACGTACTTTTACCAGCACCCGATGGGCCAACTACAGCAGTCATTTGGTTGGCAGGGATATACAAATTAATATCCTTTAAGGCATACTTTGAATCATTCGGGTTATAACGAAATGTAACATTACGACACTCTATCCCATTATGAATGTTTAAAGGTTGGATGCTCTGTTGATTAACAGCTGTAAACTCTTTTGCGCTTTTACATTCTTCTTGCATGGCAATAACCGCTTTTAACGCGGGAATCGTTGTTGCAATCTGTTCTAAAGAACCTTGAATTCCAGCCACTCTTGGCCAAAGCCTAGAAAAAATAATAATAATTAACATCAATTGAGCAGCTTGTGCATTGAACAAGTTAACAGCAAAGAAGATAAAGGTTGCGATTAAGACAGCTGATGCTATTTTATAATAAAGTTGGGAAGTGGTTTTTAATTTTGTATACTCGATTTGTTCATTCTCCATACTTTTAGTTACCATTTTATACCAATTCATTCGTGACTCTTCTAAAGTATTACTCTTTATATCTTTAATTCCATTAATTTGATCAGTAATTCCACCTAAATATGCCTTACCTAACGTATAATTACGACTACCGAGTTCCATCGATCGTTTAAGAAATTTACGATTGAAAAAGATGAGTATTAACCCACACGCTAAAACAAACGATGTAATCGTAGGTGAAAGCCAAAAGGCAATTCCAATTTGAATACAAGTAAAGATTAGTGAAGATAAAAATTGTAAGAAAGAATGTGTTCCCGCACTTGCACGAGCAATCTCTGCCGTTAATAAATTAATCAAATCCGACTTTCGATTTTTAATAAAAAAGTTCCATTTCGCATGAAGAATAGAGTCATAGGTTTTCACCCTAAGATGTCTAAAGAACCCGTGCTGAATTATCGTACTCTTAATCGTAATTTGCCGTTGTAATAAATTCTGTCCAACAACGATTAAGACAAATATCGCTAAAATAACAGGCAAACCGATCGAACTCGGAATATTTCCCAGGAATTCAAAGGCCCCTAATAAAGGAATTCCAGTAGCGTCAATATTTACAATTCCGCTCATACTAATTAAAGGAATTAATAGTAAAATACCAATACCGTCCAGTAAACTAATAAATAGCATCGCTAGGAGGTTAATATAAAGAATTTTTCCAGCATAAGCATGAATTTGTTTTAGAAAATAGAAAATATGTTTCATTTAAAATAGCCTCCTAAGATATTGCCTGTTTCTTCGTTTTTCTCCAAACCCATAAGAACGGACGTAATGGAAAATATAATAAATGGAGCCCCTTTGGTAAAGGTAATGTTTCAGCATCTTCAGGATATGGATACAGAAAGCTTAAAATAAATAAAACTTTTTGCTGGCTCGACATTAAGGAAAACAAATGACGTTTATGATACTGTGATACATCTTCTGGAACGGGATCTGTATGTAGATTAACCATTCTTTTTAAATAAAAGATCGCTTCTTGCGCAAGGTTATTCGCGCGGCTCCCCTCTAGTAAAAACTGCACTTCTTTTGGAACCTGCGTACCAAATAGCTGCGTTGATAAAATAGTAGCTTGCCCAGCCACATGTGTCATATCATACTTTTTCAACAACTTTCGAAGTTGCCGCCAATCTACACTTTGTTGCAATAGTTGGTGGATATCCATCAACCAGCGCAAGCGAGACCAACCATGGCGAGCACCATGAGCCGCAAGAAATAAAAACAAATCTTCATTCCCAAGAAAATAAACGGAAGAACTAGTTAATGTGCTCGTGTCCTTTCGTTCCCACAATTCATTAAACCTTGGCTCTTTTCCAGGCCCAGGATGCATCCGCCAATGAATTTCCATTTTAATTCCTTTATGAGGGTGGAAATAAGTGACATGATGGTGTCTCCATCTCCAATCATTTAACACCGTCTCAATATAATCATCCTTTTCATAGCCCAGTTCAACTAATAATTGTTCGGCTTCAGCTAATTTTTCAATAGGAATAAGGAAATCTAAGTCACTTGACGTACGCAGAGACACCTCTCCATAAAGAGATTGGGCTATTACAGGACCTTTCAAAAAGAGGAGCCGGATGCCTTGTTGCGCTAAATGCTGATTGACTTGCTCCATCTCGGCACTTAAATGCAGCATTTGAAACGTGTTTCGCTTATACTGAAAAGTTAATGACTGAAGAACATTGGCTGGTATAGTTGAGTCATTTATTTTCTTTAATTTCGAATGCAACAACGGGTAAACACGGTGATGCATCGCTAACTCCAAAAACAAGTCCCAGTTGACCTCTAGTAATAGATCCTTTTTGTCCGTGAAACGTGCCAGATCATCCTGTTCTTTAATTAACTCTAGAATGAGCATTAATTCTTTTGGTAAATCACTTAAGTTAAGAGCATAATGATTATCCATAGTTTTCCCCTTTAATCTCTTGGTTCCCTACTTTTTTAGCAAACTTACTCACAACGGTAAACTTCTCCATGCCTTCTGCACCAGAAATAAAGTATGGGCCACTACGTAACCAGGCATGCGCAATTAATTTTCCATTTTCATCTTTGGCCGTTCCTAGATACAATGTGCTTTCAATGCCCCGCTTCTCAAGCATCTTCATCCCAGCAATTGCTTTAACAAGACATTGACTTTCCCAAAAAGTATAGCGGCTCATCATATGAATTGCTTGGGAAACATTTCGTAATGTTTTCTTATCTTCAACAATCGGGGTTATCGTTGTTTCTTCCATTTTTTGTCCTAATGAAGGTGCCACTTTTGAAAATGGGAGAAGCTTTAGAAACCGAGCCCAACCTAAATAAAAATAAGCCTCTATACACATTAATTTCATTTTAAAATCTAATAATAAAAATGCTTTAACTCTTTGCAACATAGATTTAAACCCCTTTATAAAACAACCCCTTTATTATGCTTCTTTTACTTCAATCAACCCTTCTTCAGCTAATAGCCCTAAAAAAGATAAAACCTCTTGTTCGCATTCAGATGGGTCTACATCATATTGCGCAGTTAGTGTTGAGACTAATTGCTTAACTGAAACAGGATCTTTTATCAGCTCCCAAATGTCACCACCGACGTCTCCAAGATTGTAGTACTTCCCATTTGAAATACTTAACATGACTTTTTCCCCATCCATATCACTAACGATATTTCTAGACCCTTGAAAAATAATATTAGTTTTTGAAATATTTTGATTTTTAATCATACAACTTTGGCCTCCTTATGAATCGTTGCTAAAATAAGCTCTGTTAAATCGTTCGCAGTAAAGCGTGACATTGGTCTTTGGATTTGGTAAAGCTCGATATGGCTTAACATCTTCGCAGATTGATGAAAATGCCACTCCATTAATCCCGATCGTTCAATAAAAAAATTACGGTAAGTGTGATAAAACAAAGTATGGAATCGTTGTAGCTTTTGAATCGGTTCAATTTGAATTTCGCCATTCTCAGTTTTTACGAGTTCGAAAATTCCAGCCAAAGGCATCATTTCATTGGCAAACTGGTCTTTTACAGGAATAGCAAACTTCGTTTCGCGATCAACAATGGGGCGATACTGCTTCTTTTCCATCCCAAATTCGTTTAGACTTTCTTGCCACAGCTTTTGCTGTGGGTACGCAGGTGTTACGATCGGAACGTTTTCTTCATTAAGAGAAACGGGTATGACATCATCACTAAGCAAACGATAGCCTTTCTTCAAAAAAGCCGAAGCAAGCGTTGATTTACCAGCCCCTGAATCTCCAACGATGGCATACGCCTTTCCATTAATAGCTAACGCACTTCCATGTAAAGGAAGAATTTTCCTCTGCATTAAGATGGCCCCCATGCAAGTGCCTAAAAGATATAAACGAATATGGTCATCATGAGCGTTATCAACTGGAGAAAATAAAATTCGTTTACCGTCTTCGACTAGAAAGATTGCCACATCAGGCATGTTAAACATGATTAGGTTTTCTTGTATAACGAAATATGGGTCATCCTCAGATAATTCCGACCACAAATCTCTCAACTCAGCAACTTCCACTATAATGTCTATTAAGCTGTTTTCCTTATTTACTAGTGGCAATTCTGGTAGAGAAATAGGACTTTGAATTTTAAGACAGAATGCCTCATAAATTAATGCACTTCCTTTATCAATGACCATTGGTGATCCCTCACTTTACGTTCTTTACTAGATTAACTACTTCTTTACATAGAACAACATTACTCACTTGAGAAATTTCCCTTATACTTACTTAAGATATAAGGGAAATTAAAAATCAAGTTAGTAAATTAGCTACCGCACCCACCACTTGACCACTTTACATTTCCCCTACCATCATGAGTATTGGGGTTTTTACCTGGTTGATCTGATGTATCATAGCTATCACAAGTTGCATTACCTGATCCACCCATAGTACTACTTACATCAAGGACTTCAAAACTTGGCTTTTTCCATAACTTTTTCATATTTTCACCCCCTTTCGGATACATTGTTTAATAAAGAAATAAACAATCAAGCTTCTTGTAAGGACTTTAAATTCATTACTATAAACATCCTCTGGCCTTGGAAAATTTCCAATAGAGGATAATGCCCGCTTAACTTCTTGTATATTAAGGATTTCAGTGATAACAGGATCCTTACAGAGCTGATGTAACGCCTCAATGAACGTCCCCCATTGAGGAACCATTCGATGGATCACATCAGCTCCTTGGATACCACGGCTCTTTTGATTAAGTCTTACTTTATCTGGAAGAGCATTTTGGGTCGCTCTACGAAGAAACGACCGTTCCATGCCTTCTTTCACATACTGTTCCTCAGGAAGTGCTAAACAAAATTGAATTACTCTTAAATCATTCGTCGGATCACGATCCCATACACCATAACGTAAAGATAAATTTGTATTGGCAACTCCACTTTTATTCCAAGGAAAAAGTTGTTTATAATAACTTTTTCGAAATTCATTTAAATTTCTTATTTCAGCCCCACCTAATAAATCAAGTCCATATTGCTGAAGCTTATCAAAAACTTTAGTTTTCCTTGCCAGATTTGAGCTTATTATTTGTGGAAATTGATAAACTCGCTGTGCCTCTTTATTTTGAAATCGGTCTATTATAGGAAAAGCTTTCTTTGCTATAATTGGAAGTATGTTGGATTTACCAGTTTGATAATGTTTTGTGTAGTCGGTCAGATCTTTGTTTAATTGAATCCATTTTAATTTTTTCAATAATTCTGCATAATAATCTGTTGTTAACCTCCAAGATCCCCATGAAATAGAATGATTTCCTCTTGCTCCATTTAAAAGAATTTTAATTCCTTGTTTTTGTGCTATTTCAGTAATCCCCTTTAACCAAAAGGAATTCTCAAAAAATTTATAGGGCATTTCCATTAAATTCAAAAAGTCATCGACCTCTGAAAGTGGATTCCTCCCAGCAAAGTCTAAGTATTGATCCGAAATATTGCCAACATAATTAACCGTTTCTTTAATAAACGGTCTCTCATCAGGAATGTAATAATTAGATGTCCAATCAACAAAGTCGTCTTCTGGGATGTAACTATAAGTATGTAACATTTTATTTTCCTTCTTTAATGCTTTAGCGGCAAAACTCACCACCGTCCCAGAATCTAATCCACCACTTAATTGAGCACCTATTTCACCATGAGTTCTAAGTCTAGCGGTTATAGCTTTATTAAATACTTCATGAAAAGCCTCCTTGTATTCTTCAGAAGACTTTAGTTTTAATTTATCTTTTATATCGATCGTACAATATCTTGTAAGCTTAACTCTTTCTTCAACAACAGTGATACTATGTGATGGTGGGATTTGATGAATGGATTGATAGATTGTCGATACCATATCAACAGCTTCGACCATATTCGGTATGGGGATAGCCAAAAATTCAGCTAACCACTCTTCATTTAATGTCTTTTCTACATAAGGAAAAGTAAATAACGGATTGATTGTCGTTGAAAATGCAAACCGAGTTTCATTCTGGTAAAAATAAAGTGTACGAGCTCCCGAAAAATCTCTTGCTCCAAAAAGCTTACGCCTTTTCTCATCCCAAATCATAAATGCAAAGTCTCCAATTAAATGCTTTGGAACGTCTTCTCCCCACTTTTCATAGGCGAGTAGAATTAATTGACTATCAGGCAGTGTCTTTCTTTCCTGAAGTTCAATATGTAATTTATTAAATAATTCATCTCGATTGTCGATAATCGCATCAGAAGTAATGACTAATTGTCTTTCATAATCATAATAAGGTTGTTGTTCTCCAACTGATTCAGGTGTAATCCATTGAGCATAACAACCGAAGAAAACATGATCTTTCTTCCAAGTTTGAACATCATCGGCAGGAAATTGCTGATAACTATTCATAAGATCCTTTGCTTGTTCTATTTTGATCGGTTCCTTATTTAAATGAACAATACCAGCAATTGCACTCATCTTATTCCTCCTGTAATCTTCAAACACCAAACACAATCAATTAGTTCTCAATAAAGAACATGGTGATACAAAAAATACTCCTTAATAAAGAAGTACTAATATAATAAACATAAAGACTTTTCAACAAGTATTAAATTCTTTATAAAGAACGATTATATAACTAATTTACCACCTCGTCTTTTTGGTGTCAATACATCTAAATAGTATTTTGTAGAGGGGATAGAAAATTATTCTATTTTCCTCCCCTTTAACTTTGTCGATGGCTTCTTAATATTAATACGTTAACTTCGGGCGTATTAAAAAAACGAAAGTTTAAGAAAGCGATTGCACCGCTGCTTCCTAAACCTGCACTTACATATTGTTGAACCCCTTTATATTCCCATAAGCCTTTTACTCGATCTCTTGGTGGAAAAAGCCCATTTCGATCATACCAAGGTTCTGGTACAAATAGAGCTCCTATAAATGGAATACGAATTTGCCCTCCATGGTAATGACCGGCAATCACTAAATCATACTGTTTTATATTTTGATGCGGATCTGAAGCGATTGTATCCCACTTTTTATCTACTACTGGGTAATGAGTTAAAGCGATGACAACTTCTGTTTCATCAAACTGCTTGAACCTAGAAATCTCTGTTAGTAGCTGCTTTTCGTGTTTTAATGATTCTGTGTAGGGGTCTTCATTGTCTTTCAGTCTCTCATTAATTATTTCAATTAATTGAGCAGCGTTTTTCAGCGCTAATTCAAAGTTCACAAAGTGGATTTGGGCCTTATTTACTTCTAATGTATGTAATGTATCTAGTAATTTTACTTTTCGTTTCTCCATACCCTTTAAAAATTCTGTCTTTACCAAAGGCTCATTAGGCTTTATCACATAATTGGGTGGATCTGAATTCCCAGGAACAAATAATGCTGTTTCTTTATTATGTATACCATCAAGTAAAGTATAGAAAGGTTGATAATTTTCGCTTTCAGTACTATCTAACATATCTCCAGTGAATACGATCGCATCGTAATCAATCGAATTAATGACCTCAATCAAATCTTTTTGGTTCTTCCCAAACTCTTTTTCGTGTAAATCACTTATTTGTAGGATCGTAAACCCATCTAATTCTTCAGGTAACTTATCAATCATTATTTCTTGTTCCACTACTTTAATTCGGTTATTGTCCCAAATCGTATAACCAACTAGAACAACAAATAATATTAATAGAACGATCACCAGTTTACCTCCTAGTTTTTTCATAAAAACCTCTCCATCAAAAACTCATTAGTAGTTTTTAATTTGTAATTCAAACCACTTTCAATTCTTCTAAAAGTCAAAAATGAAATAAGCCCTTACACTCACCAATTCGTATAAGGGCATAAAGTAAGGCATAAGTATAAGCTTATTCATTTTTCTTTTTAACTAGTAAAACGATGAATATCAGGTCTTTGGTCTTCAACAGGTACTCCAGGCACATAGGCTTCGTCTGTATAAGGTCCATTAACTGTTGAAGCCATTGTATCAGTTACTTCAAGCACTTCCAACTCAGGCTTTTTCCACTCTCTTTTCATCTCGTCACCCCCTTTCAAGTAAACTTTTTCAAGAATTTGTGTACAATTAAACTTCGCATAAGAACTTTACTATCAGGGTCTAATATATAATCAGGTCCAACCCCATTTTGAATTTTTTGTAAAGCATTTCGAATGACTTCCCCGTTTATATAACCCATAGTAGTATCATCATTCAACATCTGTTTAATTTCAGCTACAAAGTTTTTCCAAACCGGTATCATTCGGTGAACCCAGTCAGCTCCTTGGACGCCACGAATTTGTTGATTTAAACGAACTTTATCCGGTAAAATATTTACCGTTGCTCTTCGAATTAATGCACGATCTAAACCATTTTGAACATATTGTTCCTCGGGTAAGGATAAACAAAACTGAACAACACGCATATCATTGGTTGGATCACGTTTCCATACTGAATATCGTAAAGATAGTTTAGTAGCAAGCGTATTACTAGCATTCCAATGAAAATCATCTTCAAAATGCCGCTTTCTTTGTTCATAAATATTAGTTGTCGAAAACCAACCCGATTCATCCATACCATTTTGTTTAAGCTTATTGAAAACACCGATTTCATCTGCAAATCCTGGATTTATGAGCATTGGATTAGTATAAGCTGTCCTTGAAGAAGATATTTGCTGAATGAATGGAAAAGCTACTTTAGATATAGTAGGTAATCTCCTAAATCTGGCTCCTCCCGCTTTTTGACTATATTGATTTAACTCTTGGAAAAGCCGCAACCATTTTAATTTCTTTAATAGAGCAGCATAATAATCGATGGCAGACCCCCAGGAGATCGTTAAATTTCCTCTCCCTCCATTTAAAAGGAGACCAACATCCTCTTCTTGTGCTTTTTCAAACATTCCCTTTAACCAAAAAGAATTTTCAAAAAACTTATAAGGCATCTCCATGATGTCCAAAAAATCATTCATCTCTGTGTAAGGATCTCTTCCATCAAAGTTTAAATACTGATCTTTAATACCACCTACATGTTGAACAGTTGCTTTTATAAAAGGCCTCTCATCTGGCATTAGATGTTTTGGAGTAAAATCATTAAAATCACTTGGTGGGATATAACTAAATGTATGTAATAATTTATTTTCCTTTTTTAGAAGTGGAGCAGCAAAACCTACAATTGACCCAGAATCCAGCCCTCCACTTAGTTGTGCCCCAACTTGTCGATGGGTTCGTAACCTCGAATGGACAGCTTGTTGAAAGATTTCTTGAAATGCTTCTATATATTCTTCATTTCTTTTTAATTTTAACTGGGGCATTACTTGCAAAGTACAATACCTTTTAAGTGTCACCTTTTGTCCAACAATAGAAATACTGTGTGAGGGTGGTAGTTGTTCTACAGTTTGATAGGGGGTAATCGAAGCATCTACGGTATCGATCATCCCAGCAATTCCCAAAAACTCAGCTAACCATTGTTCATTCAACTTTTTTTCAACGAATGGTAAGGAAAATAATGGTTCAATCGTAGTACAAAATGCGAAATGGTGGTAATTTTGAAAGTAATATAATGTCCTACTCCCAGAAAAGTCTCTCGCTCCAAAAAGCTTTTGTTTTTTCTCATCCCATAACATAAAAGCGAAATCACCTACTAAATACTTTGGTGAGTCCTCCCCCCATTTATCATAAGCTAGTAATATCAGCTGACTATCAGGGATTATTTTCCGCTGGTAATGACCAATATTTAATCTCTCAAACAATTCATTACGATTATCAATAATAGCATCAGCTGTTATTACTAGTTGCCGCTCACGATCATAATAGGGTAACTGTTCACCTACTGACTCAGGAGTAATCCATTGAGCATGGCAGCCTAGAGCAACATGTTCATTGTGGAATATTTGCGTATCATTAGCAGGATAAACTTTTAGTTTATACATTAGGTTATCTATATGCTCCATTAATACAGGTTGATGGCTTAAGTTATAAACTCCAGCGATAGCACTCATGTTTACCCCCAAGTTTTAAGTAATATCCACTTCCGTTCTCTTTAAAGAACATAAAGACAAAAAAATAATCAGTTTTAAATATAACTAAAAATAAAATAGTATGTAATAATCAGTTCTTAATAAAGAACACTTTAAAGATACCACCTCCTACAACTAAAGTCAACCAATTGGCAGAATCTTTTATAAATATTTTGTTGTTCAGAAAATGATTTTTTAACTCTAAGGTAAAAAAACAAAAAAAGCTTGCCAACTATTCATGAATAATGATTTGTTGACAAGCAGTTATATGAAGTTGCATATACTTAATATCTAATTAATTTGAAGGAATAGCTTCAATGGCTAAAGCTAACTACCAATTAAACCAAACGGAGCAAATAATGCTCTTTGGCCTAAATACTCCCAAGTGGTTGTACCATCATTCGCACTTCCACTTGTATGTGACGGTGCAACCGTTCCTGTTGTACCTGCTGTCGTACATTGATACACATTACCATTTGCAGTAATTTGTGTGCCTACAGTGTAACTTGTATTTTCCTGCCAAGTGTTTTGATTGGCGATCCCATCCTGTGTACAAACCCAACCAATATAACTCCCCTCTTCTGGTTTTGCATTTTTGACAATTTGGCTTACCATATAAAAACCTGAACTAGGCTCATTCATGCTATGAGTTTCAGGATCGTAACCGACAAAAATATCGGGATCTTCAGCGGGGAGAATAATATTTTCAAAACGATTATTAGCTGATACAAATTTTCTCATGCTCGTAAGTCTACTATAATATATTAGGTTTAAAGTCCCTTCTCCTGTGTACATTAAATGACAATTGTTCATATGAAACTCGAATGTTCTCCTCGTAAATGCGTTTGAAATTAACGGATTAAAATTATCATTTGTAATTTCGATATCACAATTACTTATCTTAATAATTCCATAGCCATCTTCGTTATTTATGTCGTTATTGATAAGGGTAGTGATAGAATTTATTAAAAACCTACTATTATCTACAGTCAATAATGGATTTTCATTAGGTGTGTTGATATTACCAACATATAGTCTTGAATTTTGGAAAACACTATCAGTCACATTAACCTCTCTTTTCTTTGTTCCAAAAATATGATTATCTATTCTACTATTATAAAAAGTACAGTCATGTAAAGAAATTTTCCCCTCAACTGTATTACTAGTTCTTGTATCTAAATATAAGCGAATATTACTAAACACTGATCTAGAAATACTATTAGTAATTAAACGAACACTTCGAAGAGAGGGGGTATTGGACTCATAAATACAATTCTCTATTTTGTCAATACGCATGGTTGGTTCACTACCTGAATAATGTCCCGTATACTTTAGAATGTTATCTTTAAAAACATCCGTTACCCTGTTTGCAGGCATATTAATCATTTCTACGTCTACAAACGTATTTCCCCGAACGTATACTGTATACCCACTACCTGATATATTGACACGACTATTATGCACACTATTATCGGTGATATGAACATGTGCCCCTGGTAAATTAGCTGTCATTAAACCAAAAGCACTCGTACCACATTGGTACAAATAATTTCCTTTAACTGTTGCAAATGATAAAGAGTATAGGTTTATTCCAATCCCTGTTACATTATATATATGATTGTTTTCAATGTGAACGGAGTAACACCCTGCTAAGATCCCATGATTCGTGTTATAGATAAGATTATGTCTAATTACACAATTATCACCATAGGAATCCTCCTGGTTTATTCCGTACCTTGTCGGGTCATTAAATAAAGGCTTATCATCTAATTGATGGAAGCCATTGTCTCTAATGACGTTATGCTGAACAATGTTATAACTGCCTCCTAGTGTAATTCCACCCCTGTGATTTGCTAATACTTCATTGTGTTCAATTACATTATGATGAGGAATATTCCCAAACTTTATCGTAATATTCATATTCTTCAAAGGATTTGTTTCTTGTCTAAAAACAAGCCTAATTTTCCTCGCCCCTACAGGAACGGTGATTGGAGTATATATTTTTTTATTCATTTGCCTTTTTTGTAAGTAGCTATTATCTTCTCTATAGAAGAAAACATCTACTTCTTTTGTATTGATGCTCGTCGTTCGATTAAATCCAAAGCCAGCGATTTGAAATTGAGGGTAATCTCGTAACGTGATAAAACCTGAGGTTAACGAATTATTTGAACTGGTTATTTCTCCTGTAGAATTGTCAATGCTATTTAATGATAGATTTAAATTAAATTCAGCTAATTCTGATGGAGACCTACTATCCATAGAAATCCCATCACCCATATAATCTCTAACAACACAGTGTTTCACCGAACTATGATTGGTTCCACGAGATAGTAAGACACCATAAGTGTGTTCCTGTCTTCGCTCATTTGAATTCGCGAAGCTACGATCAGCTCTACAACCGATAATTGTTCCACCCATTAAATGTGCATTTGTCACATTACTAAAAGTTATACTTATTCCACTAAAATTGTAATAATCCGTTCCAGTCCTAGTATCAAATGGGGATCTATTGTCTGAGTCATAAATTACCTTCAATACTGATTGATTAAGGTGAAAGGTTAAATGGCTTTTCATTTGGATCGTACGAGGATAACAGATAGCATATTGACCTCTTGGGAGAATAACTTGGGTAAACCCATTATCATAAGCATACTCTAAAGCATTATTTATCCCCTGGATATTTGCATCTGCCATATAATAATCATCGTTCGTATATGGTTGGGTTGGTACCCCTTCGGTAATCCCCCAACGACCTAAATCAATTACATAAACTGCACTAGAGCTCTCCACAGGAACTTGTGCATTCATTAGCGACGGTTTCCATATTCCATTTTGAAATGATAATACATCTCCATTATTCGGCTCACTTGTTGTTAAATCAACATCTAAAATATCCCCTAAAGCATGTCGATGATCAGCGTCTGCTTTATTTTCTAATTGCTCATCTACAAATTGAGCATCAACTTTATTTCCAAGCTCGTTCGTTATTGCCTCTAACTGACTCAAAAACTCTTCATGGTCTACTTTTGAGCCTAATAACTCGTGTATTTCTGAATGGTCAGCTAATTGACGGTTCCCCTCACTCGTACCGATAAACAATTCACCAGTATCTGTACAAAGCCCTAACTCACCTTCATCTAATGATGGTAAATCAGCTTTTAAACCTCGTCTTATTTGAATTTTATAAGACATTTATTTCCCCCCATAATTATTTTTAATTCCCACACTCTCGTTTTAAGTCGACTCGTTAAAATTCCCTCCGCTTATTGTCAATGTTGGGTCACTTAAAAAGTCCCCACCATCTATCAAAATCGTTATGAAAGTGCCTCCATCAATTTTTGTAGTATCGGATGGAATAGAGGTTCTAATTTCATTTCCAAACTTCATTTTTTGCACCTCCAATGTACCTCTTAATTTATCTATATTAAATAAAAACTCAATTTCTTGTGCTCCTTACTACTTGAACTGAATTTATGTCAGAAAGTTTATTACTAAGGAGACCTACCTATACTGAAAATGTCAACTTTATTAAATTGACGATAAATATTGGTAAATCAAAATCAAATGCCCTTTAATACTAATTAGGAGAGATGTAATCTAAATGAAAAAAATCATTCTATTTGTATTCACATGTTTTTTGTTCTTCTTTTTATCTGTACAAAATAAAGACGGTCAACTAGCACTTCTATCAGTTTTAGGAAAACAAGAAACAACCTATGAATTAGACTTAAAAGAGTGGAACATATACAACGATGGTTCTCACCCTATCGAAACCACTAATGGGATCAATGACGCACTTCAATGGGCAAGTGAAAACGATTATACGGTGTTCAAAGTCCCTGAAGGACATTATCTAATAGACAAAGATAGTCATATTGAAATGGTTTCAAACATCACATTCTGGTTAGATGACAACGCTATACTGCAAAAAGAAACAAATGACTATTCTTCTTATAAGTTGCTTCACATTGGACCTGGTGTTGAAAATGTAACTTTAAAAGGGGGGACATATAAAGGAGATAAAGATACGCATGACTATTCAAACGGTGGAACTCATGAGCATGGCTATGGAATTATTATAAGTGGGGCATCTGAAATTACGTTGGAAAACGTGAAAGCAATCAACTTCACAGGGGATGGCATGTCCATCGGTAAAATGGGGACTTTAATTCAAGATGTTTATGCACCCCATTTTGAATCAGGTGGTGTCGATGCAGAAGGTCATTTGATCAATGACCCAACAAAATCGAGACTAACAAATCTTCCAATCGAACATCCTTACTTCGATATTCAAAGAACGTTCCAATTTATCCATCAACAAAATATGCCTGAGGGTAGCTCTGGATATATTGCTTACTTTTATAAAGAAGATGGCACATTTTTATCTAAACAAGACAGCAGAGAATCAAATACACCAGTAGGATGGGGATTAACCTCAATACCTGAGGAAGCAGCTTACTTTCATGCGGTATTTCCAATGCCAGAGGTTCCAGACGATATTTATTTAGAATATTGGATGCAAGGTGTGTCTAAACAAATAACCGTCAAAAATTCTGAATTTGCCCATAACCGTAGGCAAGGCATTACGGTTGGCGGAGCTCAAGATGTCCTGATTACAAATAGTCAGTTTCACAATATGGGTGGTGCTGCACCTGAGTCGGGAATTGATTTAGAAGCTGGGTACAACTTAAATGATAATATCCATATTAAAGAGAACCAGTTTTATAATAACGCCAAATACGATCTGATTCTATATGATGGTCGAAATGCTATAGTAGAGAATAATCATTTTGCCTCTAAAGGGGCGATCGGTTTAGCCATCTCAGAGCCGTTTAAATATGCAAAGATAAACAATAATCATTTCGATGGAACAAAAATCTATGCATACAATCATGCTACCTTTCGTGATAACAAAATGAATGATGGATTAGCAGCTTTTTTAGGATATGACCTAGTAATTGACGGTATGACCTTTACAGACACACTTGTGAATTTAGCAAGCGCAAAACCATTTGGCATAGAAGCTTCGAACATATCGGTCAATAATACAAAAAAAATGCACACCCCATTTGGGATAAACAAAAATCCAATCCACCTTAAAAATATTACAATTACTGGGGAAGCTGCATTAGATAGTTTGTCTGGTAATGCAAGTGATGGAAGTGTTTTTGAAAATATAAAAGTCGTTGGCTATAATCGGACTCAACTTCCAAGAGGCACTTACAAAAATTGCAAGTTTTCTGCTACTGAAAATGACACGATCTATGGATCAGTTGCGGTTAACAACTCTGGAGAGTATATCTTTGATAACTGTGTTTTTGAATCTAGACATGGTGGGTTTAGTATCAATAGTGTTCATGGCATTCCTGATCATGTGGCTATTACAAACTCTGAATTTAATGCATTAGGTGATACGCATGCAATCACGATAACATCTGCTAAAAAAGTTGAATTGGAAAACAATAACATTAATGCACACCATATGGAACGTTTGGATTTAGAAATACTTAGAGTAGGGTCCTATTGGACAAAAGATGAACCCTATGAAGTAAAAGATCTAACAATAAGAAAAAATACCATTAGATCAAATCTTGAAAACAAAGGGATCTCTACGATTTATTCTGGTGAAAATGCTCCACCATATATCATAGAAGGAAATGTACTTTATAATGCAACACTTGATTTAAAGGAAAATGATTTAGCTATCAATATAGATACTCAAAAGTAATTAGCAAAAAAGGTTGCTGATTAAATATGTCAGCAGCTTTTTTTGTAAAATACACTTAGACGATTACACGTTTATTTGGCGACTATTTTTTCGCGTCTCATGTATCTAAGCTTGCGAAGAAATTTATATACACTCGCTGGTAGTAAACCTACTATAAGTGGTCGTAAAGCATATACATAAGAGGACTTTGGTAAACTTAACATCCTATAACCTGTGAAACGAACATAAGCTTCTTTGACTCTCAATGAATATTTCCTTCTATGAATGGCATGACGGTCATCCCGTACTTCATATAAAGGCTCGATTATATTACATCCTCTAGAACCGTTTGCATACATCCAAAACCAGAGGTTATAATCTTCTACTCGTAAGGTCTTTTTAGAAACATCATAGCCATTTACAGCTAATAGAGCTTTACGACGGACCATTGATGGAGCATGACAAAAAGGAGATTGAATAATGAAGTCGGCTGCCACTGGCTCTTCAATAAGGCGGATCTCACCCCATGTACCTTTTTCATCAAAAAATCTCATCCCAGTACTGACAATATCATATTGAGGATACTGATATAATATCTCTACCTCTTTTTCAATACGAGTAGGAAGGGAACGATCATCTGCATCCTGCCTTGCAATATAGTCGCCAGTACAATATTTTAGACAACGGTTAAGACTCGTAGCTAACCCAAGATTTTGTTCATTTTTTACTAACTTAATATACAAATATCTCTTTTCGTATTGCTTTGCGATTTCGTAGCTTTCATCCGATGAACCATCATCGCACATAATTAATTCCCAATTCGTGTATGTTTGGTTTAATAATGAATCTAAGCTTTCACTCAATGTCTGCTCTGCATTGTATACGCCCATAATAATGGATACTTTCGGCTGTATGGTCATAGGGAAACCTCCCTTTTTCCGTTCTCCAACTCAGCTACAAGTTGTTTTCGATCATTGAGAATTTGGTGCCATAGTGTCTTTTGTTCAAAATTTTCACGTACAAACATGATTGCTCTATTTCCCATCTCACTTCGAAGTGAAGAATTTAACATTTTACTCATAGCCTCTATTAATGGTTCTACTTCACCTTTTGGTACGACCAATCCCGTTTGTCCTTTTACCATCGCATCAGTCGGTCCAGGAATATCAGATACTATCACAGGCACCCCCATAGCTTCCGCTTCAATAACAACGGTGCCAAAACCTTCACGGTAGCTTGGTAAAACAAACACATCCATAGCCGCGTAATACTTCTCCACTTGATCTGTATACCCACAATAAATGACGGAATGACTTTGCTTGGACCAATCATATAAACCCGAATCTATACCATAATTCTCACTCGGGCCAACGATTAATAGTTTAACATGGTTGAACTCTTTGGAAAGAACCTGAAATGCCTCTATAAGTTCATTAATTCCTTTATCTTTCGTTACTCTTCCTGTAAAACCAAATATAATATCACTTTGTAGTAGATAATATTTTTGACGAATTTCTCGACCCCAACGTTTCTTATAACCACTATCAAACTTTGTGAGATTGACTCCATTTGCACTACCGTTACCGATTACTTTACTTTTCATTGATGTATAAAGCTTTTCCTTTTGACTAAATTGAAGATTTCCATAACTATCGGGTTGAATTATAGTAGAAAAAGAGCAAATTACCTTTTCAATCATCTTAAACAACTTTCTACGCCAACCTTTAAAACCGACACGACATATCGTATTCCCCACTGGCAGTATAAGCGTACTGGTATTCTCGTTATCCATGATGTAAACGATGCATAGAATGCCGCATTTGGTGTTGAATATTGGACAATATCAAACTTCTCTTTTTTAAAAAGCTGATAAAGTAGATACATACTTTTTAATGCACCTAAGCCATCAACTCCCCTTCTTATCCTTATCGGTTTATAATGAATATAATGAGGCAGTTCTCTTTTCAACTTTTTATCATAATCACAAACCACCGTAATATCATAACCATTCTGATATAAAAATTGGAGTTGTTCGATTAGGAAAGGTTTTATTGTGATCGATGTTGTAGTAACAACACAGATTTTTTTCTTTTGCATTACTAACACCAACCATTAGCTTATAATTTAAATGATATATTAAGCTATTTATTTTTATGAGCCTTAATATGAAGTTAAAACTTAACTAAGATGTGTCCATTGAACTTTACTAGCACCACTATTATCCACACCAATCTGTATTTTTTTATACCATTGGCAAAATGTAATCATAATAGTTACTTTATAATAATGCTTAAAGTGAAAAAAATTGGAAAATAATTCAAACTATGATTTTACTATTATCTTTCCATTGTATAAGTTTTCTTTTATTTCATTTGCTAATTTTATTGCTTGTTGCATATCTTCATGTTGACTTGACCAGTGCCAGGTACCATATCTTCCAATACTATATATTCCAAATGATTTTAAATATTCTCTAATTTTTTCACTTGCCCTACTATTAGGAAGGCAATAATTATGCTCTAAATAAATGGGACGACTAGTTACTATATCTTCTTTTCCCCCTAAAAACCCAATTTCTATTAATTCTTCAATGACCCTAGGTACTAAATTTAATGCCTCTTCCTTATTTGTAAAAAATAATGGTGAACATTCTACATACATAGAAACATAACCTTCTGGAGCTAGTAATGGCTGAATATTACTATAAAATCCAATACGATAAAAACTATAATCTAGACTTGGTATGTACACCCAACTCTTATTAGAATGGAATGGCAAACGTTTTACTCCTAAATTTATTATAAAACCCCTACTAGACTTTAATTTGTTTGATAATTGCACAATTTCTGGATCTACATCCGATAGTATTTCTATTAAAGAAGGTAATGGCATTGTTGAAATTATTTTGTTCCAAGGAATTTCTTTATCATTAATTTCCATAACCTTTTTAAAAGGGTTAATTTGGTTTACTTTATTATTATAAGTAACACTTAAGCCTTTAGATAAAATTAAAGGGATACCTTTAGCACCAATATCTCCCTTAGGGTATAGGAAATCACTGTTATAATCTTTTTCACCGTCTTTTACCCTGAAGTTTCTTACCTTTTCTAACCTTCCAACGTCAATTAATGACAAATCTCGAACTCCGAGCATCTTTATATTATAATCTCTAAAAAACCAATGATATAACGTTTCACCGTAAGATTTTACTAACATTTCGTTATAATTGTTAAAGGACTGATTATCATTTTCTTCAATAAATTTAAAATCTTTTTCAATACGTTTGACTTGTTCTAAATTGGAATGGTTTTTATAGCTTTGTTGGATTGGAAAATCTAGAAATTGATTTTCCAAATATACATATGCTAAGCGTTTATGTCTTTCAAGTGGTAAGCCCTTTAACAACTTCACTGTATCAGGTGCATTCTTATGATGAAACCAGTGTCCACCTAGATCAAACCCAAATCTCCCCACATTAGTTTCAACTTTGTATGAAAGTGCTTTTCCACCTAATTTATCATGTGCTTCTAAAATATTAACCTCATTACCAAAAACCTTTCCAAAAGTTAAGCCCGTTACACCTGCTCCGATTACATATGTCTTTTTATTCATACACACCTCCACCCACCTTAGCTTGCAGGATGAATTTACCTTAATCCCATATTCTTTTTAATAACAGCATTAACTTTTCGAACATCATATTTTTCAACTGCTAGTTCTCTACTCTTAATACCCATTTCTCTAACCAAATTAGGGTATAATATAAACTTTTCCATTGCGTTTCCAAGTGCTTCAGCGTCTTTTATTGGTACTATAAAGCCATTTTCTTTATGTTTAACAGTTTCTTTGCAACCAGGTGCGTTCGTTGTTATTATAGGTAAACCCATTGCCATCGCTTCAAGGGTTGCTTTTGAAGTGCCTTCGCGGTAGGAAGGAAGAACAAATACACTAGATACTAAAAGGTAGGGGCGTACATCATTTGTTTCTCCTAGGTATTCTATAATTCCATCCTTAATCCATAAACTTATCTTTTCTATACTTATTGCAGTTGGATTTTCATCAAAAGGACCGAGAATTTTACAAATTACCGAAGGATATTTCCTTTTTAATTTTCTTGTTGCCTCAACAAACTCTTCTATTCCTTTATCTTTTAATAATCTAGCAACTAATAAAAAAACAAGTTTACCTTCATAATTTGTTTTATGGTAAAATTTATCTACATTTACACCTGACCCATTAATAACTATAGATTTACTGCTATTACCCACTAATTTTAATTGTTTAAAGACCGATAAATCATCATTGTTTTCAAAAAAGATAACTTTACTTCTGCTTAAAGCTAACTTATACAAAACCCTTATAAGAGGGAACAATACTTTTCTTTTAAAGTTAGTACCAGTAAAAGCATAGCCCAGCCCTGTAATCGTTAGATTCACATTTGTTATTCTAAGAATACGAGCTACAATTGAGCCATACAATACTGGCTTAATGGCAAGACAAGTTAACACATCAGGCTTAATATCTTTTAGTGTCCTTATCATTTGAATTATAGTGAAAATATCAATTACTGGATTTATTCCTGTGTTCCTTAAAGGGATTTCTTTATAGTAAACACCAATAGAATTTAATTCAGTATAACAACCCTCCTTAGGCCCAATTGCAATTACCTCATGTCCTTCTTGAACTAATGTCTCCAATAATTCCCAACGAAAATTAATATAAAATTTCGCATACGGAGCAATGAATACAATTTTAGCCATTGTTATATCTTCCTTTCAAATATCCATATCAACTTTAGCCAAGTACTTACCTATGAGTATAAACCCTAATAAAATTATCCCTATAAAATAAAAGGCTAGTTCATTAAAGTAAAAAACAAATATGGAAATTATCCCTAATAATACGGTGAATAGATACGTAATTATTACCGTTCTCTTTACGCTTAATCCTGATCTCACCATTCGTAAAGCAAAATGATCCTTACTCCCCTTGAATGGTGATTGGCCATTTTGAATACGTAATATAGATACAAAGATTGTTTCAAAAATCGGTATTCCAAAAATAATAAAAATAATTAAGTGGAACTGTGGATCAGTATTTCCCTTGAACAATAGAATACTGATAGATGCTAATAAAAATCCTAAGAATAGACTTCCGGTATCACCCATAAAGATTTTTGCTGGATTAAAGTTAAACTTTAAAAATCCTAGACACGAACCCGTCAAAGCTAAAAGTAGGATACTAGGAACTATTGCATTTATTTGTAAAAACATTATAGATAAAACTAGTGATAAAATTACTATAATACCAGCTGCTAATCCATCCATAATATCAATTAAATTAAACGTATTAGTTATAAAGACAATCCATACAATTGTTATTAGAACATCAAGAATTTCAAAATTAGTAAAGCTAATTTTTATATCTGCTGAAATAACGACCAGCGCAGCTAAACTTTGAACACAGATTTTCCTAAAAGGTCCAATATTCATAATATCATCTATAAATCCTAAAATAATTATGATTATACAACCCATTAGAATAGTATATATTTCTTTTTCTATAACAAGTTGGTGAATATGGGTAATTAAGAACAATGTAAATATGATTGAAAAGGCAATTGCCCCACCACCCAAATATGGTGTAACCTTTTTATGAGTCTTTAAAACGTTGTCAGGTTTATCCACTATATTAAATATAAAAGCCACCCTTCTTGCAATTGGAGTAAATATTAACACTAAAATAAAACTTATAATAAGTGCTAGTGCATACATGAACATATTAGTCTCCATATTTTCCTATGTAAAAAACTAGTGATATCTATTATATTGTCTTTCCTCCTCAGCGCTTCTTTAATATACGCTTTTTATTTAAGTGCTTTATGTTTAACTTTTGTATCGAAACCATTTGGATTATATGATTGCCAACGCCATGCGTCTTTACACATTTCTTCTATTCCTTTATGTGCAACCCATTTTAACTCTTTATTGGCTTTGGTAGGATTCGCATAGCTAGTTCCGATATCTCCAGGTCGCCTATCGACAATTTGATAAGGAATAGCTATTCCTGTCACCTTTTCAAATGCATTGATCATATCTAATACGCTATACCCTGTTCCAGTCCCTAAGTTATATGCTTTTACACCAGCAGTATTCAATACATTTTCAAGGGCTCTTATATGACCAATAGCTAGGTCAACCACATGAATATAATCCCTCACTCCTGTCCCATCATGAGTATCATAGTCATTTCCAAACACTTTTAGTTCAGATAACTTTCCTACGGCTACTTGAGTAATAAAAGGCAAAAGATTATTTGGAATCCCACTCGGATCTTCCCCAATATAACCACTTGGATGAGCACCTACTGGATTAAAATAGCGTAACAATGCAATACTCCAATTCTGATTAGAGACATACAAATCACGCAAAATCTCCTCAACCATTAATTTCGTTCTTCCATATGGATTTGTCGTCTGTAAAGGGATCTCTTCTGAAAACGGAACATCTTCTTGTAAACCATAAACCGTTGCCGATGAACTAAAAACCATACGATTGACGCCAAACGCTTGCATTACTTCACATAAGTTAAGTGTCCCTGTAATATTGTTATGATAGTATTTTAGAGGAATAGAAACTGACTCTCCAACTGCCTTCAAACCCGCAAAATGAATAACAGCGTCAATTCGATGATTAGAGAATACTTGATATAATGCCACCTTATCTAGTAGATCTACATTGTAAAATTCTAACTCCTTTCCAGTAATCTCTTTAACTCGTTCTAATGCAACTAGCTTACTATTGGATAAATTATCAACAACAATAATCTTATATCCAGCGTTAAGTAGCTCTACGCATGTATGGGACCCAATATATCCTGCTCCACCTGTTACTAAAACCTTCATAAATGTTACCCCTTTTCTATTTTTTATTTTTTGTGAACAAAATAAAAACACCTCAAAAATTGATAAGATGTTTCTAGATTAGTTAAGTGATTATTAACCAACATTCCGTTGATTTTGATTTTGTCTTAGTGGTACTTTACTTTCAAAAAGTTTTATTAGTGGTCTATACATTGCGTTAATAATATAGGATGAAATAATGCATAATATCAATAACCATACAAAGATTAAGATTGGATATCTAGGAGCAAAAGTTAAACTTGTGAAAATGGTTTCATAAAAGAACATATGGGTTAACCAGATATTTGTTGAATGATTGGCAAAATAAACCAGAACCTTCTCAACCCAAATACTTTTATTCATAATTACAAACATAAATATGAGTGAAACGCCAGTAATAGGAGCGATAATTGCAGATTCATAAAAACTGTGTAAAATAACTAAAGATATAATCCCCCCGTAACATAACGTATTTTTAAAGGATACATTATTTAACCTATGAACAGTCTTAGAAAAAACTTTCTCTTTTGCAAATATAGTTCCTACTATAAATGAAAATTGTGAGGTACCAAATAACACTATGGTTTTTACTATCGTTAAAACAACAAAGTTATCACCAAAATCAATAACATATTTCCAACGTTGGATCTAACTAAATAAATAGCTCCTGAAAATAATAGTAAAATAGTCCAGCTATATTTATTGACAACTTTAATTAAAAGTGGGGATAGTAACACTATGATTATATATATTTGTAAAAACCACCATGCACCATTATAAGAGTTTGTAATCACAAAAAAGTCAAGTGAAAATTTACTTAAACTTCCTGGAAAACTATCACCTTTTCCTACTATAAAACCAATTGAAACAAAAAGAAAAAGTACAATCCAATAATTAATTAATAGTTTAAATATACGACTTACATTTTTATTAAGTACTGACCCTTTATTTTTATTAATAAAAATAAAGAAAGCATAACCAGTTAAGAATAAATAGATCGGCCTACAAGCATCTCCAAATAAACCAATATAATAAACCAATGGAACTTCATTAATCATTGGATAAGTTTCATATAGTCCATTAACATCTTTCCTTGTAAAAAGATGGAGCAATACCATTAATAATATAGCAACTCCTTTGAGCATTTTTGAATCACTTCTTGAAAGTTCCATAGTAAATCCTCACGCTTCCTTATTTTTACTTAATACCAGAGTTTTTTTTAGATATAATTAGGATTCAAAAGATACAACCACTCCAATGTCTCTTTTTTAAGCATCAAAGCATCAAAAAAGCCTCTATAAAAAGAGGCTTTATACTTTTAACATAATTACAATATTGCTTTTTCTGAATTATTTTCTATTGAAACAAGTCTTCCTTTACTCATTTTAAAGACAGTATTACAATTTTCGATCGTACTTAATCGATGTGCGATAATAATTAATGTTTTCTCTCCTTTTAATCCATCTATTGCCTTCATGATTTCCTTTTCTGTTTCATTATCTAGTGCAGAAGTAGCTTCATCCATAAATAAGATTTCTGGATTGTGGTACAATGCTCTAGCAATTCCGATTCGTTGGCGTTGTCCTCCCGAAAGTCTTACTCCTCTTTCACCGACATGGGTATCTAATTGGTCTGGTAAGGACAATACAAACTCTTTTAAATGTGCTTGTTCCAATGCATCCCAAACCTGCTCATCGTCGATACTCTCCATGTTAATTCCAAATGCAACATTACCACGGATAGTATCATCTGTTAAAAAAATATTTTGTGGGATATAGCCTATTTTTCGCTTCCATAGTTCACCATAACTATTTAATGGTTTATTATCAACAAATACCTTTCCTTTTTCTGGTTCATACAACCCTAGAATTATATCGACAATAGTTGTCTTTCCAGCACCTGACTCACCGATAAAAGCTACTGAATGTCCAATTGGAACACTTAATGAGACGTCATTTACTGAATATTCATTTTGATTCGGATAGCGAAATGAAACATTAACTAATTGAATAGATTTATTAAAATATCTATTTCCATTCTTATTATTAACAATTTCATTACTAGATATTTCTGACTCTTCTTCATGTTCTATGCCAGTATTTATTATTAAATCATTATAAACAACCTTCAAGGCTGGTTGGTTATATTTAATAGTAGTAATCATTGTGATAATACGGTTAATAGAAGGCATTAATCGAAATGCAGCCATTGCAAATAGTGCCATAGTTGAAACTATTTGGGCTGTAGTCGTTCCCTGAAATATTATTACAATCATCGTAATAAATATTATTGATACAAGTATAGTTTCAATAAATAATCTAGGTATCTGTTCTAGCATTTTCATATAAGAGTTATTTTTAGCTTGTATTTTACTTTTGTTTGTATAGGAATTAATAAAATAATTTTCTCTGCCAGAAACTTTTACTTCTTTACTTGCTCCTAATCCTTGATTAACCCATTTAATCATAGCTCCGCCAACTTTTTGTTGCTCAATTCCCAAACTATTTATTTTATTCCGAAATACTTTAAAAAATAATACAACACTTAATATCAGTAAAAAAGAAGCTGTTAGAGTAGCTATAGGTGCAGCTATTAATAATAGAGTTAATATACAAATTACCACAAGGATTTCTGTAAGAAGGTGAAAACTAGATAAGATTATACCTTGAAAAATTTTTGGAACTTCTCCATTAACATTCCTTAGTAGATCCGCTGAATTTCTTTCTAAATGAAAAGTATAGGGTTTAGTTAAATAAGCTGCAAATAATTTTTTAGACAGCTTAACCTGTTGCTTAAATATAATTCTAAATTGGATATAATAAAATAATAATAAATATAGATTTTTTATGACAAAAATAGATAACAACACTATAACAGAAAATATTATAAAAGAAGCTGGGGACTGAAAATTAAGAGTTTCGTATAAATATAAGAGAATAGTTTGTTCATAGATAATTTCGGGATTAGTAATAATCCCAACAAACGGAACAATCATTCCTATACCTAGAGTTTCAAATATAGCTGCTATTATCATTAATGCAAATAACATTATAAATTGTTTTTTTTCTTTTTTATTAAATAATACTATTAATTTTTTTATTGTCTCCCTCACTTTAGCCACACCTTTATAATCTAAAATTATTATAACAAACCCAACTTCTTAGCTTTACGTGTTCCATTATCTTTAAAATAGCTTAAGAAAATCTGTTCAGCCAATTGCTCACTGAATACCCTATTTCTAACTTGCGGAAAGTTCTTTAAGTCATTAAAATCTAGCACTCTTGGAAAATTTGGTTCGAACACAACAGGTATCTTAGTTTTATTCATCGCACACAAAACCGCTGTTCTATGGATTCCATTGGTTATTAAAAAGCGATAATCATCATTATATTTAATAAAGTGTCCTTTAATGTGACCATTGTAATCATTAGGATTATATCCATTCTTGTCTATGGATAAAAAGACTTTCTTCAACCTTTGTAACTCTAATTCACCCTTTATTTTGGACACCGGTCCATAATGTTGTATACCATGTTTTCTAGCTAATCCATGTTCATGAGCTTGTTCTAACTTAACTATTTTTCTAGTATCACTCCAAGGACTGTTATTATTATATTGATTAATATTCTGTTTCAATAGGATCTTATCTTGATAGCTAATATTTCTAGGACGGTTTACTACAAAATAAAAATCATAAAATGTATTTGGCTGATAGTTTTCATAGTAATGTTCCAAAATACTTCCGTTATAAACTACCTCTGGATTTCTAATGATTTCCTCTACCATCTTTGTATGATAATGCCAATTGTTTTTACTAAAGAAAAACTGGTTTGCTGTAAAAGTTATATTAGCATCTACTTCAAAATAAACATCACTTCTTGTATAAATAGCTTCACTATAATCTACTAACTTTAAGTGTTTTTTTTGTTATTAGCCCTGATTGAGTAGATATTATATCCCAAATAGTTTAATCCTTTTTGTATTGCATCCCTAATAATATTCAATTTCTTTCTCCTCCATTTTTTCATAAAAAAAGATGGAAGGCTTGAAATGACTATATTATTTATTTTTGTAGCAACTTATTACTCTAATACAAAACCCTTGTGTAAAAGGCAGTATATTAAATAATGAAGAATATACTCCAATATCTTTGGTATCTCCTTGTGAAAAATCAATTGATCCATCTCTCCTAGTTACATTCATCAAGTATTCAATAGATTTTTCAATACTTCCTAAGCATTCTTTTGAAACACTTTCTATTCTTGCTGCCCTTAATAAAAACCAAGTTAAAGTTGCTGTTGTTGATGAATCGGCTCTACTCTCATCCCTTGTTACAGTCCAATTCCAATTTCCATCCCTTTGTTGAAAACTAATTATTGCTTTCGTAAAACTTAATACTTTCTCTTCTAGAACATGCTTATAATAATGCCTATGAGGTAACTCTTCCCATGCATCGATTAATCCAATTGCATACCAGCCAAGACCTCTTCCCCAACCATATAAACCAAGAGGAGCTTTATTGTTAACTTTATAGGCATGACAGGGAATAAAGTGTTCTTTTAACATACCCCATTGTTCATATTCTTTAATTTGCTTCACAGCCAAATCAATGCATTCTTCTTTTTGATATTTCAAACCATAAGCCACTAAAAAAGGACATATGAAACCTACCGTATCTACATATCTGTAGTCCATCATAGATTTCCTATATCCTACTGTTCCATCTTCACCTATATGTTCTTTAATCATTTCCCATGTGTAATCTAAGGCTTTTTTATATTTATCAGAATCTATAAATTCTAATTTCATTATGGCATAGGCAAGTATAGCTCCATCGACATGGACTGGTTTATCGATCCATTGGCCAGTGTCATCAAATTTTCTCTCCAGATACTTTAATATTTCTTTTTTTATTTTACTTTCATCTTCATATTTTAGCTTTTCTGAAAGGCCTAATAACAAAGATGCTTCTTGCCAATGTTGTATAGCACTTTTTGTATAGTTTCCTTGTAACATATCAATTACTACTAATCGAGTGTTATCTGTTACCTTAATTTTTGGAGTTTTGTTTAACCAATTAACACCTACATCAGTAATTGACTGCCCCCATTTATCTTTGTCTTCGTATCTTCCTATATGGATTCTACTTAACCAATCTTTTAAAATAGGTATTACATCGATTAATATAAGTACTATAATAATACTAAGTAATATAACCATTATTACTTGTTGAATCATTTTAATATCCCTTTCTAACCTGCATTAATAAAATCATATAATTTTTCAATCTCTTCTTCGGTTCCTAGCTTTTCCTTCGATAAATTTGCAATTAGTTTATTTCTTAAACCTTGATCTTTAATCAACTTTTGGATACCTTCTGCGATAGAACTTCCATTCATTTCAACAATTAATCCATTTTCTCCATGGTTAATTTGATCTTTTGCTGTACTAAAGTTCGTTACCAGTATAGGCTTCTGTAATATTTTAGCTTCATCTATAGCAATAGATTTCCCTTCAAATCTAGAAGTCTGAACGTAAATGTCAGCTTCTTTTATATAAGGATACGGGTTTTCTTTTAAACCTAACAAAATAAAACTCTCATCTAGGTTGTTTGCTCTAATCAAACTTTCAAGATTAGTTCTTTCCTCGCCCTCCCCAATTACAAACCACTTAAACTGAAACCCATTTTTCACCAGATAATTACAAGCTTCTATCGCTAACTCATAGCCTTTTTGATAATTTAACCTACCAACAGAAACAATTTTAAGTATCTTATCTTTAAGATATACTTTTTCTTTTGACATTTTATGAATAACATTAGGTGAGATAATATTAAACATTACATCAATTTTACCTTGATACATAGGAAACTCTTGCTTTAAAACATCAGCACATTCATTGGAGACAGTCACAATTTTATCTAATTTGTTAAAGTAATGGAGGTCTATACTGGGGTCCATGCCTAACTTAATATAATCATTATGAATAAAACCGATCTTCTTCTTTGCTTGAACTTTGTCTACGCAAAAGTAGATTGGGTTTTTCTCTAGGTACCCAATGGCTACATCGTATTCTTTATTCACTGGGCTTAAAGAATTCGAAAGGTGTTTCCATACTCTCTGTTCACATTGTGCTCGATTATTTTCTGTATTAAAAATATACCCTGCACGAACTCTTGATACTGCAGAGTTTATTTTTCCTTGTTTAATTAAATTTATTAATGCCGTCTTTATCGGCATATCAAAGAATTTATATTCAGTAGGTTCTTTTAAAAGTTTTACTTTATTGGGAATTTTATTAAAAAATATACCTTCATGCTTGAATAAATATAAATCCACATTATATAAAGAATAATCAATTGTCTCTAATAAAGAAATAAGTGCTTTTTCCGCTCCACCACAATTTAAATTGTTCATTACAAACAAAATATTCTTTTTCACTTTTATCACCTCCTAGAAAATTTGGTACAACTTCTCTATCTCCTCTTCAGTCCCTAATTTTTCACAAGATAAATTAGTGGCTAATATATTTCTTTGTGCCTTATCTTTTATTAATATTTCGACTCCATCTGCAATAGATTCATCATCTTGATTAACAATTATTCCATTGTTTCCATCTGTAATTTGATCCTTAGCTGTTTTAAAGTTTGTAACAACTATTGGCTTGTTAAGGATCTTTGCTTCATCTATTGCTATTGACTTCCCCTCATAACGTGACGGTTGAACATAAATATCTGCATTTTTTATGTAAGGATAAGGGTTTTCTTTAGTTCCTAAAAGTATAAAGACATCTGTTAAGTCGAGATCTTTAATCATTGTTTCCAGCTTTACTCGTTCCTTCCCCTCACCTATAACAAACCATCTTACTGGATATCCTTTTTCTATCAAGATTTTACAGGATTGTATTGCTATATCAATGCCTTTTTCATGACTCAACCTTGCAACAGTTACAATATCTGTAACTCCATTCGAATATCCTACGTCTTCTACATTATCTATAGACAATTTATTGATAACTTTTGGAGAAACAATATTATAAATGACTTTTACTTTTTTACTTAACTCCACAAAATTTTCTTTTAAGGCTGTCGCACATTCTTCGGAAACGGTTATAATGTGATCTAACCTATTAAAGTAATATTGGTCAAAATCTCGATCCATACCAGAATTTGTATAATTTGTATGAATCCACCCGATTTTCTTTTTAGCCTTTACCTTATCTACTACAAAATAGATTGAAGTCTTTTCTAAATACCCAATCGCTGCATCATATTCTTTTTCTAACTGATCGAAAGAACTCCTTAAAAACTTCCAAGTATACTGTTCTGATCGATCGCTATTTTTAGAGTATCTGTTTTTTAAAGTGAACATCACCCTGTTATAAGCTAAATTTATTTGACTATTTTTTATAAAATGCTCAATAGAATGCTTGAAACTTTTTGTGAAATAAATATATCTTAATGGTAAATCTAATATAGCAACCTCTTTTGGGATAGTGTTAAAGAACAGTCCAGTTTGACTAAATAAAAACAAATCAACATTATAGTTGTTATAATCAATCTGCTGTAACAAATTGACTAGACTCTTCTCCCCACCCCCCGCAGATAAGCTAGGCATCACAAATAGTAAGTTTTTCTTCATAAAAAATACCTCATGTATTTGCCAATTCTTCTAAATATTCGACTGCTTTGTATGACATCTTTTGGATGTTTGGAATTGATTGTTTTAGATTTTCAATGATTTCTTTCTCCTCTTTAACCATTACATCGAAGTTAGCAATTAGTTTCTTACTGTCTGAAATTTCTCCAATATTTAAAACTAACTTTTCTTCTTCACCAAATAGATCCTTAGCAATTCCTTTCGATTTTACACTGTAGCCTAAGACCATTGTTGGAACACAGTTTGAGTAAGCTGCAATCGTTGCATGCGTTCTTGCTCCGATAAAAAACCTCATTCTAGAAATGTATCCCTTATATTGAGGTGCGGTTAAGTTTTCTGGTAAAATGATTACTCGTTCCGTATTCTTAAATTCTTTGTAGTACCTATAAAGAACCTCATAATCATTATTTTGCTCTTGAATAACATGTGGTGTAAGAGCAACTGTATAGTTTGTAGTGTCTAAGATATGTTGAATGAGCTCTTTAACTGCAGTATCGGATTTCTTGTTTTTATTTAAAACTAATGGGCTAAAGTTTAGACCTACTGTATTTCCCTCTTTCCACCCTTTAGGCAATTCCAACTCTTCCTTTTCCATTGTAAAAGCGGGATCGGCACACAATTTTACGTTTGTTAGACCTTTATTAAGTAACATGTGGTAGGTAAGTGTTTCACGAGCTAAAATCAAATCGAACGACCTTAAATCTTCTAATTTCTGCTCCGATATATCTTCTTCACCAATCGAACAACCCCACAGGACTAACTTCTTGCCTTTTGCTTTTACTCTTCGATCAATTTCATACCATCCAGGTTGTTCACCATAACAATAATTGTCTCCGCCAATTGAGAGATAAACATCCATAGTATCTATATGTTTGATAATATTTTGGTGAACTTTCCCCAGAGCATATGATTCGTTTTTTAAGAGTTTTACATTAATTGAAGAAATCCACCAATCATATGAAAATTTTTTTATAATTCGGTTTGAACCATCATAAATCCCATCTAATTTTGTAATGATTTTATCAGTCTCAGGTTTACCTGAAGCTAAATAAACCTTCGCTCCACTAATTTTATTTTTTATTAAATTAGTAGAAGAACGAACGATAGCCTCACATCCTCTATTTAAGCTACCATCATGAGCAAACATCATGATTTTCATATAACCCCACCTCCAAATCAATCCTATCTATTTCTTAATCGACTATAAGCCGTCACACAGTACAATCCCATTGTTGACTTCTTTTTTACCATGTTAAGTAAAAATTTTTCATACTTTCCTAAAGTATTTTGGTGTAATTCGCAGTATGTAGGTAATGCTTCTCTTACAATTTGATTACTAATCATGTTTTTTATATATTCGTACCTTGTTTTAAAACTAACTTCATTTGAAGGTGAAAAATATACATGTATGTAGGACAGAACACTTTTGATTAACCTAACCGCCTTAAATTGATGTATTTTTTCTTTGTCTAGATGACCGACTATTTGTTCAGGTAATTCAAATTGATATACTTCTAATGCTCTCTCAAAATAATCTTTCTTTGAAATATTTCTAGTTGCGCTTCCCTCTACTTCTCTATAGTGGTACCCCGTATAATCTATATATTTTGTGGTTGTAGCTTGACTAAAAAAGATCATATTAAACATACCATCTTCTCCTAGCGAAAGCTTTTCTGGAAACTTAATACTGTTTTCTATTATGATTTTATTTTTGTATAACTTATTGCAAGCCGTATTTAAATTATCTGATTTTATAAAATAAGGTAATATTTCTTGATTGATATAGTCGTTATTCAAATTGATATTTAAGGGAAAGGGGTATTTTGTCATTACTTTATGTCCGTCTATTTCGTTTTCAAAATTACTGATTACAACATCACAATCACTTAATTTGGCCGAATGATATAAAGTTGCATACATATCCATTTCAATGTAATCATCAGCATCAACAAAACCTATATATTCTCCTGAAGCTATTTGTAAACCATTGTTCCTAGCTATACTGACTCCACGATTTTCTTGGTTTATTAAAATAATTCGAGGATCTTTTTCTTTATAATCTTCGATTATTTTGCAACTATCATCTTTTGATCCGTCATTAATAAAAATAAATTCACAGTCTTGAAGTGCTTGCGATAGGAGTGATTCAATACATTGAGCAAGATATTTTTCAGCATTATAGACGGGGATAATAACACTTACTTTTATACTCATGTTTAAATCACTCCTTGAAAACTACGATTATTATTTTTTATATTCTTCTTGGTTTCCTGAACTTGCATATGTTCATATAACTTCTCAAGTTCAACCTTATTTCTATAGTCTTTTTGCTTATTTCGAATAATTAACTTATTCCTAAGATCTTGATTAATATATAAACTTTCAATACCATCAACTATTCCTTCAATACTTAATTCACAAATAATTCCATCAAACCCATCTTCTACTTGACTACTAGCCGTAGAATAATTTGTAATTAAAATAGGCTTCCCTAATATCATTGCCTCAGTTACGGTAACAGCCTTCCCTTCATACCTCGAAGGTTGAACATACAAATCAGCTTGTTTTATATATGGATATGGATTAATTTGCTTACCTAAAAGGATAAAACTATTTTCAAGCCCATTCTCAGTAATTAATTGTTTTATCATCTCTTCATCTCCACCATAACCAACTACGTACCACGCAATATCACTATATCCTTTATCCTTCAAAACTTTTAGTGCCTTAACCGCGTTATCAATTCCTTTTGCATGAGATAGCCTTGCTACTGTTGCAAGCTTAAATCTTTTATCTTTCACCATCGGATTTTCCACATCTACATCTGCCATCGTTCTAATAAATTCTGGTGATGTAATATTCTCAACAACCAATGTCTTATTAATTAAGGAATCATATTTTTTTAGAAATGATTGCTTACAAGCTTCAGATACTGCAACAATATGATCAAAATTATCCCAAAGCTTTAAGTCCATTTTTCTATCAGTTTCTACAGTTGAATAATCCGTATGAATCCAAGCTATTTTTCTCTTTGCTTTAACTTTTTCCGCAACAAAATCATGGGGCCAAAGATAACTAATTGCGACATCGTACGCTACATCTAATTGTGGAAGAAAAGGCAACGCATATTTCCACATTAATTGCATTTGAAAATAACCTGGTTCTGACATCCTTTTTAACTTCCCTAATACATCAGCATTAATCTTAGCTAAAATTCTTGTAGCTCCAATCGTAACCCGCTTTTCCTTAATTATTTCACTAATTGACTGTCTAAAGGTTGCGTACTGAGGAACCTCTGGTAATAAGTTCACTTGCTTAGGAATTAAACTCATAAATTCACCGTGATGGCGGTATAGCATTAAATCAACTTTATAATTTTCATAATCAAAGTTTTCGAGCATGCTGATTAAACTTCTTTCGACACCGCCTACTTCCATGTCAAAGGAGGCAATCAAAACCTTTTTCATAAGAACCTCCTACGTTTTTGATAATAATTTTCTTAGTCTTGCTATATTATTACCACCAATCAGTTTAGCTGCTGTTACTTTTAAGTTCCCTTTCACTCTAGCTGTAAATGGCAGCCAACTCTTATAAAAGTGATGCATGGCATAGGTGTCCTCCGTTATAAATTTGCGACAATTAATATAATCATATGGAGAAAAGTAGGTTTGCGGGTAAAAGGCGCCCAACTCACCAATTTCTTGATATTCTCCATTTGGATTTAAACCTTTTCTTTTTAATAGATCCGTAATGATCGCAACATTTGTCAGTTGATCAAAGCTACCATCGTCTTGAATGAACTTCCTCTGTTCATAGGAATCCAGGAAAATCTTTATTAGTTTATTCCCTCTCGCAGCCCCTATTGTACTCGTAGCGATGAAGTTTTCTTGCTCAAACCCCCAAAAGGACTCACGATAAAGTAGGTCATCGAAAGGTTTAAATACTTCAACATCGGTATCTAAATAAATGCCACCAGAGTGATATAAAGCATAAACTCTGACATAATCACTGACAAAGGCATATTTCTTGGCTTCATATGCCTCCCGTGCATAAGTGTTGGAATGAAAATCAAAATTTTGTTCATTCCATTCTTTAATTTCATAGTCAGGTAGATGTGTTTTCCACGATTGAATACATTTTTTTACGATATCTGGTTTCTCTTTTCCACCAAACCAGCAGTAGTGTATTATCTTTGGAATTTGGGTTACTCCGGTCATATTTTTCACCTTTTTAATAGTGTATTTATTTTTAGTTCAGTATTGATTGCTTCTATTATTCTTTGTTGATCAGCATTAGACATACTCGAACCAGATGGTAAGCAAATCCCACTTCTAAACAACCCTTTTGCAATATCCTGCTCCTTACTATGAGCATAAAACAAACTGCCTTTGAATAAAGGCTGCATATGCAATGGCTTCCAAACAGGTCGTGCTTCAATATTTTCTTCTGCTAATCGGTCTAACATTGACTGAATTGTAAAACCTGCTTCTTTTTCGTCAATGGTTAAGGCTGTTAACCAACGATTAGAGCGAGTTCCTTCTAATTCAGGCATAAAAATAAGCCCCGGTATAGAGCCTAGTTCTGAAACATAGTTTTCAAAAATTGTTCTTCTTGCCGCTACTCTTTCTTCTAATACTTCTAACTGAGCTCTCCCAATTCCAGCTAGGATGTTACTCAAGCGATAATTGTATCCTTTTTTACTATGCTGATAATGTTGAGCTAAATCTCTTGCTTGCGTAGCCAGAAAGCGAGCTTTTTGTGCCATATCATGATCATTTGTTACCAGCATCCCACCACCTGATGTGGTTATAATTTTGTTACCGTTAAATGAGAAGGTGCCAAATTCGCCAAAAGTTCCACTTGGCTTTCCTTTATACGTTGAACCTAACGACTCAGCTGCATCCTCAATCATCGGAACGCTAAACTCATTACATAAGGCCACAATCTCATTCATTTTTGCACTTTGACCATATAAGTTGACAACGATGATCGCTTTCGGAAGCTTTCCTTCGATTGCTGCATCTTGTAAGGCTCTTTTTAACGCATCAGGCGACATATTCCAAGTATCTGGCTCTGAGTCAATAAATACAGGTTCTGCTCCTTGATAAAGAATAGGGTTCGCACTTGCAACAAAAGTTAAGCTAGAACAGAATACTCGATCTCCTTTTTCTACCCCTAATAAAATAAGAGCCAAATGAATAGCTGCTGTCCCCGAACTCAAGGCAACGGCTTCATTGACTCCAACATAGTTTGCTAGTTCTTTTTCAAAGGCATCGACATTTGGCCCGAGTGGGGCAATCCAATTCGTTTCAAATGCTTCCCTTATATACTTTGCCTCATTCCCACTCATGTGTGGTGGCGATAAAAAAATTCTTTTTTTACTCATGTCACACCCTCTTTCTTACTTATTATTTCTCCTACATGTAACTTTAATTTATTTAAGTAGTTTTCTGGGCACTTACTTTCCATATCAGAAAACCATCTTGCTTTAATGATATTTTTTTCAAGGTAAGGTCCTTCCTTAATCTCCAACCCTACTGTATCTTTCTCTAGACAAATATACGAGTGCCATCTACTAGGGTTAAATTTAATAATTTTATTTAAGTCATTAGAATTTAATTCTATTACATCCTCTATATCCCCATTATCATAGTAAAAGATAACAGCCATTCTGCCTTTTAAACAACAAATTGTTTCCGTATCGTTGTAGTGTTTGTGGGCGGCGATATATGTATCTGGCTGTATACAAAATAATATAGATTGGATCTTATCCTCATGAGTATGGTGCAGTAAAAAATGGCTACGCTTACTCTTTGAATTTAATGAATCATCAATTAACTTTTTAATATGATTATTATTTATTATAACCATTGAGGTCATCTCCTTAATTATGCATAAGGTGACTAATACTTTTTAGAATTTCATTGTTAACTACTGTATATCCTTCGCCTTTAATTACTGTTTTTACTCCTTCATAGGGAGGGTACCAAAACGCTCTTATTTTTCGATCAATTATTTCAGGTGTATCATCATCTTTTATATATTTCATCGCTTCAAACGCCTCTCTATTAATATAAAGCCCTTCATTTTCTTTTTGTTTAATTCTTGTAATAGGTGTATTAGTTTCTATTAAGTTCATAGCCCTTTTAAAAAGAGAGAACATATGAATTTGACTCTTTTTCTCAAGACTTAAAGCAGTTTCTTTATCTCTATCAATAGGAAAATTTTCAATTTCGATTATTTCACCATCATCGATATTTTCATTCATAAAATGTGCGGTTACCCCATAATTACATCTACCTTCTAATATAGCTTTATTATATCCACCTAGTCCTTTTAAATCTGGTAATGGAGCAGGATGGAAATTAATCGCTCCTATTTTGGGAACTTCTAACAAAGACTTTTTAATCTTAGCCCAATATAAATATGAAATTACTAAATCAATTTCATTCAAATCAATTAAACTTTTTTCCGGAAACTCTATCCACTCATACAACTCCGTAATTGATAGTGTCGGTATATTGTTCTCTTGAGCAACTTCAAACAATGATTTATTATTTTTACAGTCTAATTCTTCTGAAGGATTTCTTGCGACAACAGCCACTATTTCATGTCCGCTTGAAATAAGGTAATTGAGTGCTTTAGCAGCCCATATTTTCTTACCCATTAATATTATTCTTAGTTTCTTATCGTTCATTACATCCAACCCTTCCTAATTGTTGCCTCTAAAATTTTCAGTTGTCTGATGACCTATTTGATTGATGCCCTCTGACTTAAATACTTTAATAATTGTGAGTATAATTATCTTAATATCTAATAAAAAACTTTGATTTTCTACATACCAAACATCATATTTAAACTTTTCTTCCCAAGAAATTGCATTTCTTCCATTAACTTGAGCCCATCCAGTTATACCTGGTTTGATTGACTGACGCTTTAACTGTTCCTCTGAATATAATGGAACATACTGCATTAACAATGGTCTTGGTCCTATTAAACTTATATCACCTTTCAGTACATTTATTAACTGTGGTAATTCATCTAAGCTACTTTTACGAAGAAGCTTACCAAAAGAAGTAAGTCTCTGATGGTCTGGAAGAAGTTTACCTTCATCGTCTTTCTCATTTGTCATCGTCCGAAATTTATACAAGTAAAATGGCTTACTATATAATCCTGGACGTTGTTGTTTAAAAAGTAACGGTGTTCCTAACTTTTTCTTAACGAGTACAGCTACAACCAAAATAACAGGAAATAAAATGAGTAAAAGGAACGATGAAACTACTACATCAAAGGCTCGTTTCATAAGTCACCTCCATTTCCAGGCTCTATTTTTTGCTTCAAGTTTTATTCTGTTGCATTGACTACTGTCATAATATGCTCTTTAATCTCTTCAATTAACTCTGTAACATTTATATTCTTTTCTGACTGTCCCTTTTCATAAATTGTTAGTAAAATATTTTGAAGTTGTTGTTCTGATAATTTTTCTGATATGTTCATTTCTTTCAACCCGACCTTTTAATAATTTTAGAGATTAATGTAATCACTTCTGTAGTACATATTTAAGGAAATAACATGTTCAAAGAAAAAGTAAATAAAATAACAGACTAAAATTCCATAATAAACAAGCTTTTGATCTTTTTTAGAGAATAGCTTTATGATCCAAGAAATTAAAATTAATTGATATAATCCAAAATAAATTGAAAACCGAGCGAAAATCCAGTTTTGTGTAGATATGACGAGAAATACTAAACTCAAAATTGACATATTAACTATGACATCACTGTTTGGAAAAATTCTTTTTAGTTTATCCCTTCCTAAAAATGCGATAAGAACAGGTACTGCTCCCACAGATACTCTAAGTACACTAGCACCACCTTCTTGGAAGTTTTTATATCCTCCATATTGGGTATCTTCGATGGCACTAAATAGTATATTCATAAACTCATTAAATCCAATAACAATGAAAATTGAACAGCCTAATAAAATATATGTCGTTCGTGACCAAGCTGGGCTTCTGACAATAAAATAAATTGGGATTAGTATAAGTGCTGTTTGATGAATCGTTGAAGCGAATAAGACCACTAGCAAATACTTTTTAAAGCTACCCTCGATAATATATTTTGTCGCAGCAAATACGATCGCTGCTGCTAAATACTGCCTAATACCATTCATCGAAACTAAGAAATAGCCGATTGTTATATATACGTATAAACTGATTTCAAATAATCGTGAATAATGGTATAAAGTCATTACTATCAGTGCGTTTGTTAATAGAGCAGTTACAAAAATCATGATTTGCGGGTCACTGGAGATTTGCTGTAATAGCATTTGAAGAATGTTAAAACCAAAATCCCCTTCAAACTCAATCGTTTCCCAACTAAAGTTAGCGATACTATATGAGTGCATATAATAATAAGTATCGCCGACATTATTACGAAGACCCGATACAAGCACTAAAGTTGATAAAGCCAAAAAAGCCAATAATTTATTTGGCTTTACCTCAGTAGGTCCTATTTCCGTTGGTTTTGCAAAGTACCTAGATAAAAACGAAAAGAAGTAGACTATAGAAAGATTTAGGTAAAATACGGTCATTTAATAAAACCCTTTCCATAGTTCAAGCGTGCTTAATTTGCTCAACTATTTTTTAATACTGTCGCCTTACCTGTATTTTGAATATACAAGTAAAGTAAAATTCCTAGTGGTGTTGCAAGAAATGTCGTCATTTTACAAGGTGACTCTAATAGAAATTTGTAGTTTTTAACCATGAGATTACTTGAAACATAGTGTATGGATTCTCTGACTCTATCCTTAAAAGTTGGTGCATATTTCATTGCAACCTTTCTAAAAAAAGAAAAACCGCGGGGGTTTTTCTTATATTGCTTAATTATATTCATACTAGAACCATCATTTAGGTATTCCACGTGACATAATACTTCATTCATTATAAGTAACGGGAATTCTTGATCAATTAAAATATACTTATAACTTAATGGACAGTATTTTTCACCTGGGAATAACGGATACGGTGGTGTTTTTCTTGTAAGTTCCGTGCGATAAACGAGCTTTTTATCACCTTTCACTTTGTGCTTTCCGTATAAGTCAGAAAGTGGTGCACTCTTCAAGCGCTCTGGTAGTTTTGTTCCTATGATTTCACCATCTTGAGTAGCATCGAGTCCTACAATGCCCGCATAATCCTTACTGCCATATTGCCTCCAAAACGTTAAAATCTTTTCAACTGCATCATCCGCCATATAATCGTCTGAATCAATGCACACATTAAGTTCCGTTTCAATTAATTCATACGCTGTATTATGAGCACCATGCATTCCTTGGTTTTCTTGATAGTGATAATGAATGGGAATAGCTCCTTCTAACATCCAACTTTCGACGAGTTCCCTTGTATTATCAGTTGACCCATCATCGATTATTAACCATACGAAATCTTTACAAGTTTGTCTCTTCAAACTCTCATAACACAAGTGAAGACAATAGGCTCGATTAAATGAAGGTGTAAACACCGTTAATGTTGCATTCATTACTAAAAACCTCCATATTTATGCTTGCTTCTTTTCAATGACACGACCTGTATAGTAACCTGTAAGCCAATCAGCCATTGTTCCAGTATCATAACCACATTTTCGTAATAACTCGGATGTATCTTTATGCTCATAAGTTAATGATAAGATTTTGTTTGCCCATTGTTGTGGAGGTTCCTCTAATGGTAGAAATTCAACTCTGCCAGTAAGATCTGCTTCATTTGTAATCGTATTAGAGACAACACAATTTAACCCAGCTGCCTGCGCTTCAACGAGGACTACTGGTAAACCTTCAAAAAGAGACGGAAATAAAAATAGATCAAATCCTTGCATTAAATTTGCAATATCTTCTCTAACACCTAAAAAGTGAACATGGGAATACAGCTTTAAATCATTGACTTTCTTTTCAATTTGCTGTCGTAAATGTCCATCTCCAACTAAAACGAGTACTGAGTCGGGCTGTTTATCTTGGACAGCTTTAAAAATATCAATTAAATATTCATGATTTTTTTGTTTATTAAATCTACCAATATGACCGATAACGAGTTTATTTTCTGCGTTTAGCTCTTCTCTCACTTTTTTACGTATGTTCTCGTTAAACTGAAACTCTTCAACATTCACCGCATTGTTTAACACTTTAACTTGCTGAGATTTTGTAATCTTTTTACCAAACAACCACTCACCTGCTTGTTTTGAGCAAGCAAAATAGTGATTAGCATTATCTTTCATTGCTAATCTTGCATAAACTCTAAACGGAAGTTTTAAGTCAAGTCCTAGGTCACTTAAGTGACTATGTGCAATTCGACATGGAACACCTGCTTTTTTGGCAGCGCGAAGGACAAAACTACTATTCTCGTTAATATGAGAATGAACGACTTGATATTCAGGATGGGCTCCAAAAAATTGATCAAGTTGTTTGAAGTACAAGTTATAATTCCCAGGTCGAATCTTCGGCATTCTGAAAACTTTACCACCAAGTGCCACTATTTCATCATCATAATGCCCTTTTTCCGTTCGATGGACTATAAAATCAAACTGTATTTTAGAGCGGTCGATCTTTCGGTAATAGTTCATTAACATCGTTTCAAGTCCGCCACGATTCATGATCGTTACGACTTGGAGGATACGTATCGGTTTCAGCGTAAACACTCCTATCTGATAATCTTTCGAAGTACTTCAATGCTTGATAACATTAAGTAAAAACCTAGAGCAAACCTTTGCTTTGCACAAAAATAAAACGCCCTCCACACTATGGGGAATTGCCCCAACTCAAACTCTTTAAAGGAACGTTTAATTCGGTGATCATGTAGTATTTGGTTAAGTCTGTTGATTTTTGTAACAGGTGATCTTTTATTAGCTTTACTTACCTCGTTTAAGCCAAGGCCTAACGTATTCATACTTATCCGATTATTTAGTGCTTGATAGAAGTCGTCACCCAAATCTTTTTCTTTTATCAATTTTTCTATTATTTGATATAAATTTGACCAGTTGTCGATCAGCTTTGGTTTATACCCAGTTGTCACAGATGTTGAATTGACACGCCAATAATGATAAAAAGGTTTATTGATAAAAGAAAATGTTTTCGTATAATAAAAAGCTTCGATATTAAATAATGAATCTTCGTTTGTCCCAATCACGCTTAAATCCGTAAACGTGATGCCGTTATCTTTAATGATGTCGGCTCTATATAACTTAGACCAAACAGTTCCCCAAGCATCTAATAATTCTGGATTAGCTACTTCTTCTTTTAATGGACCAACTAACCTTCTCATCACCTTTTCTTGAACATCATTTGCTTTATAAGTAATCTTTTCAGGCAAATTAAATTGTTTTTCCTTGGAGTGGCTGCCAAACTCCCGCATATACGAACACATGACGATGTCGGCTCCATCTACTATTGCGGTTTCGTACATTTCTTCATACATTTCTTGATCCACCCAATCATCTGGATCAACGAAACCAATGAACTCGCCAGTTGCATTTGCTAGTCCTGCATTACGGGCTGACGAAACGCCACCATTTTCTTTGTCTATCACTTTAATCCGCTGATCCTTCGCAGCATACTCATGAAGAATGTCTAAGCTATTATCAGTAGACCCATCATTAACAGCAATAACCTCAATATCTAATAGCGTTTGGGATATTAAACTATCAATAGATCTACTTAAATAATCTTCTACATTATATATGGGCATGATGATACTGACTTTTGGTTTCATTTTCTTCCTCCAGCATATAGCGTGTGTAGATGGTGCTTAGTTCTTGACTGATTTGTGAGAGGGAATAGGTGTTCATTAGGTTTATACTCGCTGCTCCCATTTGGCTTCGTAAGTCGGTATTTTGATAAATTCTTAGCAAGCCTCTCGCAAACTGCCCGTAGTCATGAGGAGATACGAGATAACCGTTCACTTGATCCTGAACGAGCTCGACATGGCCACGATTTTTACTTGCGACAATCGGTAGTCCGCAGGCCATCGCTTCCATAATGTTGACGGGAAGCCCTTCTCTAAAGCTTGATCCGACAGCAATGTCACACATGGGAAGGATTTGGTCGATATCTTTTCGAAAGCCGAGAAAAACGACCATATGTTCAATTCCTAGTTGTTTGACGAGCTGCTTACAGCTTTCTTGAAGAGCGCCTTCGCCAGCGAGTAACAGCTTCGCGTTTGGCATATAGTCTTGAACTAAAGCAAGTGAGCGGATTAGCAATTGTTGGTTTTTATTTTTGTTAAATTCAGCTGCATAAAAGATGAAAAAGTCATCTGGATGATAGCCAAATGACTTTTTGCGTTCGCTTTTTTCAGTTTCAGTGATTGGTTTAAAGCGCTCTGTATCAACCCCCACTCCGTGAACATGGTCGACTTCAATTGCTTTAAACTTGTGATGATTGGCTAATTGATAATCTTCTGCGTTGATCGTGATCAGACAATCGGTATACTTTGCCAACTGCTTTTCAATCGGATAATAGATGAGCCAATTTAAAGTGGGCGCTCCTTTACAAAAGTGAAAGCCATGTGCTGTATAAAGGACTTTTGTTCCAGATTTTCTAGCTTTTCGTGCGGCTAGCCTAGCAAGAACGCCTCCTAGCGGTGTATGACAATGGATGATGTCATAATCGTTTTCTTTAATAATTGCTTTTATTTGTTGATACGCCTTCACATTTTTCAACTTAAAAGGAGAGCGTTGAATTGGGATCCTAAACTTTTGATCCGTATACGGTAAATCAATTTCACCTTTAGCTGCGATGTGCACTTCCCAGCCTTGCTCCTTAAACCATTTCATAAACGGTAAGTGAAAAGCCTTGAAATGATAGTCAACGGTTGCACAAAACAAAATTTTTTTAGGCATTTATACCACCCATTCAAATCATTAAGTTATTTAATGAGTTCTTTTTCCATGACTTTTGATAAATATTCGAGTAAGTCATGCTTTAAATCTTCACGTTGAAGGGCAAACTCGATCGTTGTTTGAATAAAGCCCATTTTTTCACCAACATCATAACGGGTTCCTTCAAAATCATATGCGTAAACCGCTTCATATTCATTTAAGCCACTAATGGCATCCGTTAACTGAATTTCTCCACCAGCTCCCGGCTTTTGTTTACTTAAGATGTCAAAGATTTTTGGACTTAAAATATACCGGCCTAAGATGGCTAGGTTTGACGGTGCTTCTTCCTGCTTTGGCTTTTCAACAAGATTGCTTACATTATAAAAACGTTCCCCGATGGACGTCGCATCAACAATCCCGTATCTTGAAACATCTTCATCTGCGACATGTTGAACACCGATAATCGAAGCATTATAACGCTCATATTGTTCCATCATTTGTTGCAAGCATGGCTTTTCGGCTTGAACGATATCATCACCTAGTAAGACAGCAAATGGCTCATTACCAATAAATTTGCGAGCGCACCAGATTGCATGGCCTAACCCTTTTGGTTCCTTTTGCCTGATATAATGGATGTCTACGAGTTTTGAAGATTTTTGAACTTCATTTAATAGTTCAAACTTGCCTTTTTCTAATAGATTTTGTTCTAATTCAAAAGAGTGGTCAAAATGATCTTCAATCGCTCGTTTACCCTTACCTGTAACGATAATAATATCTTCAATGCCAGATTCGATCGCTTCTTCAATAATATATTGGATCGTTGGTTTATCAACGATTGGTAACATCTCTTTTGGCATCGCTTTTGTCGCTGGGAGAAATCTTGTTCCTAACCCTGCAGCTGGAATAATCGCTTTTCTTACTTTCATTTACATGCACTCCTTTTAACTTGGGATTGTCAATAGTGGTTTAACGGAAACTTTGTTATTTGCTAAATTCAATAAAGCTTCCCTCAGTGTGTCTTTATCTAACTTTGAATAATTTTTAATAATCTCTTCAATTTCGGTCATGTAAAGTACTGATGTTTTTCCGATATAAATCATTGGATATACTTGCTCTTCTTGAACTTCTTCTTCTTTTAAAAGTTCTTCAAATAACTTCTCGCCTGGACGCATGCCACTAAATTCAATTTCGATTTCCTCTAGTGAGTTGCCCGATAATTTGATCAAGTTTTTCGCCAAGTCTACAATTTTGACAGGTTCGCCCATATCTAACACGAAAATTTCTCCGCCTTTCGCTAATGCTCCAGCTTGGATGACTAGGCGAGAAGCTTCTGGGATCGTCATAAAATAACGAACCATATCAGGGTGTGTTACCGTGACAGGTCCGCCTTTTTCAATCTGCTTTTTAAATAATGGGATGACGCTTCCTCGACTTCCTAATACGTTACCGAAACGGACAGCAACGAACTTCGTTTGGCTTTGATTATTCATATCTTGAATAATCATTTCTGCTAATCGTTTCGTAGCACCCATAACACTCGTTGGATTGACAGCTTTATCGGTTGAGATCATCACAAAGGTATCGACATGGTGTAAACTAGCTGCCATTGCTACATTCCTCGTACCGATTAAATTATTTTTGACAGCTTCTTCAGGGTTTCTTTCCATTAACGGAACATGTTTATGAGCAGCTGCATGATACACGACATCTGGATGATATGTATTCATCACGGTTAGCATTTTATTGGCATCTTGTAAGTCGGCAATCTCAGTAATAAAATCAATATTCGTATGGACAAACGTCTCCTTTAATTCCATCTCAATCGAGTAAATGCTATTTTCGCCATGACCTAATAACACTAACTGCTTAGGATTAAAGTTTGAGATTTGCCGACACACTTCAGAACCAATTGAGCCTCCCGCACCTGTTACTAGAACGACCCTGTCAGTGATATATCCAGAAATTTTATCAATGTCGAGTTGGACAGGCTCACGGCCGAGTAAGTCCTCAACTTGGACATCGCGGAATTGATTAACTGAAACCTTTCCGGTGACAAGATCCTCTAACATCGGCATGATTTGCGCCTTTGCCTTTGTTTTCACACAAGCTTGAAAAATATCATTTAACTCTTTTTTACTTAATGAAGGGATGGCGATGATAATATTTTCAATGTTTAACTTATTTACTGTTTCCTCGATTCCACTCGAACCACCAACGACAGGTATTCCTAAAATATCTAATTGTTGTTTTTTCATATCATCATCAATAAAAGCAATAGGTAGTAACTCCCCGTCATTACTTTTTAAAAGTTGTCTCGCAACCATCGTTCCCGCAGAACCAGCACCGATGATGAGCGTTCTTTTTTTATTGTCTTCTTTATTCATATACGTATCACGATACATTCGCCAAACAAAGCGAGAACTTCCAATGAGTAAGATATGAAGCATCCACGTGATCGCTAACACGCGCAAGAATGTTTCTTGCAGGAAAAATTGCTGAACTAAAAATGCAGTAAGAATTGAAAAGGTAACGACTTTAAAAATGATTAATAGTTCCCCAATGCTCGCATACTCCCAGGCTTTTTTATACAGCTTTAGTACAATCGCAAAGAAATGATGACTCACTAATATAACGATTAGACTAGTAATGATCGGTAGTGTAAAAAAATTCAAGTCTGCTTTAACGAGAAAATGGCTGACAAAGATCGCCGTTAAAACAATACATGAATCAATGAGTATAAATAAGGAAAGCCTTTGCCGATACGTCATCTTGCCCCTCCTTTCTAATCGATTTAATCTAGGGATAACGTCCTTCTTTCAATTGCATATTCGACTAGTTTTTTGATCTCATCAAGTTCCTCTTGCGATGCATCTTGCTTTATATAACGAATTGCCTTCTTTATCGACTTAGGCAATCGATCAAAGTCTTTGGTCATATCAACACTCCTCACTTTAGTTGGGAATTAAAAGTACTTAAGTTTACGGTCTTTCATAAAACCACATACTTAAGTACTTTTATTTAATAAAAAATAGGGCATCTAACCCCTCCTCACACCATACTATCGACGACTTGCGTCTAAGGTTTGTCAACCCACAGCATGACCGAGTACCTCCGTTGATAATGGTAAGGAGGTATCACCAAATTTGATTTTTATAACGCACATTATAATTCTCAATAAAGAACGTTAAGGTAAAAAAATATAGTTATGATTTTTCGTTTATAATCGCTCCGATCAGCTCGGCTTTGGCAAATTTTAAAACTTTCTTGGCCTCAACCGCTTTTTCGATCTTACTTTTACCATGTCTTAAAACTAGAACGACCGTCTTACATTGATTGGCTAAAAGCTTTGTATCTGATACTTCTAATAAAGGTGGTGAATCTATTAATATAACATCGTAGGATTGGGAAGCCGTTTCTAGTAAGCGAGAAAATGCGTTCGACCCTAATAACTCTGCTGGATTATCGGGGAGCGGTCCACTCGTTAACACCTCTAATTTCCCTATATTCGTTTCTTTCACCGCTTCTTCAAACCAGTTTTGATTCGTTAATACCGATGATAAACCTAGTGAATTATCGAGTTTAAAAATCGAATGAATTCTTGGGCTTCTTAAATCAGCATCAATGATGAGAACTTTTTCTTTTTGTTGTGCGATGGAAACCGCTAGATTGGCAACTGTTGTTGATTTTCCCTCTTGTAAAGATGGAGACGTCATCAAGATAGTCTTACTCGGCTTTTCATTTGCTGAAAATTGGATATTGGTTCGAATCGTTCGAAATTCTTCTGTAATAATCGACTCTGGGTTGGAAAATGTGATTAAATTTCGTTTTTGATTTTTATTAGTTATAACACTTTTAAGTCTTTTTAAGATCAACAATCTCACCTCGGTATTCTGTTTCACGATGCTTCTTCTTTTTCTTATTAATATTCTTTTTATTCATTTTTGAAACAGAGCCTAATATGGGAAGTCCTATTAATTCTTCTACGTCTCGATCCGAGCTAACTGTATCATCCAGAGAATTTAGTAAAAATACAAAGCCTGTTCCAATGACAAGTCCCATAATAAACGCAATATATATTGTTCTATTACTTTTACTATTGATTGGATATGGATTTACTTTCGCTTCAGACAAATAACTGACATCGTTAAAATCAACAATTTCTCCAATCTCATTTTTAAAAACCGTTGCAGTAGTATTGGCAATCTCTGCTGCTAAATTCGGATCTGTATCTATGACTGAAATTCTGACGACTTGTGAATTATCGATACTTTCAACCGTAATTTGCCCTGCTAATGCTTCTGGTGATCTCGTTAAGTTCAGTTCCATGACGACCTTTTCCATGATAATCGAATCTCTCATAATAACTCTAAGTGTGTTCATATAATCTGAACTTGCACCTACGATTATGCGACTAGATGATTGGTAGAGAGATGTGATACTTGAAGAATTTTGAAAGTAGCCAGCAATTGTAGCAATCATCGTAATGACAACAATTATCCAAAAACGCTTTTTTATAATGAGAAATATTTCTCTTAAATTAATTTCTTTTGCCATATCGTTCTCCACCAACTTATTATTTGATTACTTTAGTGTAGTTCTCTTTAAAGAACAGTAAGACCAAAAAAATTTGAAATAAATCTTATTTCCTACGAATTAAGTTTAATGTCTTAGTCATATAGAACTAATTGTTCAATTTGGAAAAATATTTCTAATGTCATTTTAGTTCTTTATAAAGAACATGTCAATAGAAAAGTTTCTTTATTCGCAAAATTCATTATGGCTTACTTTCTTACTTTGATTTTTCATATGATCCAACTTTTGAATCATATCTCTTAGTTCTTCTAAACTAATATTTTTTCGTTTCATTTCTTCGGTTAGGTGGATGAGTTGGATATCTACTACGTTTTCTTTAGTACTTGTCTTACTTTGTCCATTAAAAAAATAAGCGATATCAATTTTAAAGTAGTTTGATAGACTTTCTAAAACTTCAATAGCAGGCTTCCGATTTCCGCGTTCAATTTTTGATAAATTACTATAATTAAATTCAATTGCATCCCCTAATTCTTTTAATGTCATCCCATGGCTTAGTCGCAAATCTTTAATTCTCTCTCCAATATGCTTCAATACTGTCTCACTCCATTACTTCTTAAATAATCCGCTTTCGTTCGTTACAAAGAACACAGTTTCGCTGTTACTATACCATGGATTGTCAAATTGAACAATATATAACTTTAGATTTTGTTCTTTTTATAGAGCTTTTTTTGTGAAAATCACATATTTCTATATATTAATTTACATTAATTGAACAAAAATACCACTAAAACGAATGCTTTGAAAAAAATGTTAAATTATATAATTTTTTTACAACTAACTATTGTAATTACTTATCTGTTCTATATAATGAACATATAGATGTTATTTCATATCGATGGGGGACGATATATATGAAGTATATTCAACCAATAAATCAAGTTAGAACACTCGATGAGGAATGGATCCAACTTATAAAATGTGCAAAAGACATCGGCCTCAAACCTGATGATGTAAAAAAATTTCTAGGTCAATTCGAAAAGGACAAAAAAATAGCACAAAACAAAAACTAGACTTAATTCGTAATATACATTATGAATTAAGTCTAGTTTCAAAAGACCTTTACTCTTCTAATTTTTATTTTACTATATTTACACTATTACTAATTTAGTAATACATATAGGTATTTATAACTATAAAATAATTCTCTTGATCTAGGAAAACCTTGTAGAATTTTTGCTTTTTTTCGTATATTTACACCTAAACTAATACGAAATGACAATTTCTTAACTACTAAAAACCAACAGCAAGACCTGTACCATGCGTCTTTAATCTTCCCATAAGTAAATGTCGAATGGATAGCATGACTATATTTATGACTTCAGTAACTAATATCTTTTCCAAATTTTATATATAATTAATTTAACCTTAATATTGGACGTTTTAATTTATGTAACATGGCACTCTTAAAAATCTGAATATTCTCAATAATTAAGTGAATACCTACACCATTGTTAAAGGATAATAGGCCTGTTTTAAGATTAGGGAGGTAATATCATGAATACTAAGACCCATGAGGTTTTAGACAATGAATGGACAGCTCTTATGAGGGAAGCAAAAGATCTAGGAATAACGATTGAGGAAGTAAAGGAATATCTTAAAAACAGTAGAAAGACATGACCTCTCAGTTCTATTTACAGAACTAGCTTAAAACTGTTATAATTCCTATAAGTACACAGGTTAAGAGAGGAATCGATACAGATGATCGGTGAAAAAGTCAAGAAATTACGCTTAGAAAAGGGCTTATCTTTATCTGAACTAGCAGAATCTGCTGGAGTTGCAAAGTCTTACTTAAGTTCAATTGAAAGAAACATCCAATCGAATCCTTCGATACAATTCCTTGAAAAGATCTCAAAAGTTTTAGGTGTAAGCGTCGAGACCGTATTAAACGAAAATAATGAAAAACAATCGGTAACCGAATACGACCTAGACTCTGCTTGGATCGAGTTAGTCAAAGAAGCTATGGAGTCAGGTGTGAGTAAAGAGCAATTCCGTGAATACTTGGAATTTAATAAATGGCGTAAACACAATAGTTAAACTCCATTATCTCCCCTTTAGCAACCAAAGAAAACAATATTTAACAAGTCCGTTTTCAATAAAAAAATACCCCGCCTCATTACATCGAGGTGGGTTATTTTTCTTCTGGGGTATTCAAAACCTTAATTAAATAAACAAGTTCAACACCAAGGGACTGTGCCAATTTTTCTAACACAGAAATGCTTGGATTAGTTTGTAGTCCACGTTCAATGTAACTGAGATATGACTTTGAAATACCTGACAGCTCTGAGAGTCGATCTAAAGACATTCCTTTCTTTTTTCGTAACTCTCTAATATTCCCCCCATTCATTTGTATCTCTCCTTTTTATTATGATCATCGCCCTCAAAAAAAAAAAAACTCTAGTATACTTCAAATCTCATTTCGTAGTAATAATCATCCGTTTGATTTTTTTTTATTGAAGTAAGGATCATACCGTATATTTCAATTCCGTCTAACAATTTTAATGACACTTTATAAATTACATCCTCTGAAACTGGAAACTTTAAAGAACTTATAAATATTAGTGATGTTGTTGTAAATTCAACTATTTCTACTTTTGTACATTTAGAGTCGACAACCTTTCCTTTCACGACATGAATGATGAGCTCTGCTTGAATGGGGTTGTCAATTGTAAATTCCGTCGTCAATTACCTGTCCTCCTTAAAAGTTTTTTACACCACTGTTCTTTATAGAGAATATTATAGTTTATTTGTTCTTTATAGTAAACGATATAATAGTAACTAGTTCATTAAAATGAAATCAGGTCTTTTATACTAAGTGATTACACTTTTGTTTTTACTAACTTATTTATATAAGGCTCGTTTTAAGCACAAAAAAATGATAGAACAAAGTAAAAATGTTCTATCATTCTTCCTGCCTTTATTTTTTCATTTCATTTGGTTCTGTTTATAAAATGTGTGACAACATAATCATGGATCAAAGATTAAAACAAACAACTTTCGGTTCGGTCATTTCTTGAATCGAATGTCTGACACCTTCTCGGCCTAATCCAGATCCTTTGACTCCGCCGAATGGCATGCTGTCAATACGGAAGTCGCTGCTGTCGTTTACCATTACCCCGCCAACATTGAGCTGTTGGATGGCTTCAAATGCGGATTGTAAATGGTTCGTGAAAATTCCTGCTTGTAAGCCATAATTGACGTCGTTAGATCGTTCGATGGCATCTTGTAAACTCTTTACTTCAAAAAGTAGTACGACAGGTCCGAAGATTTCTTCTTTTGCAATGGTTGCATCAGCAGGTACATTTGTTAATACCGTCGGTTCATAATAAGCTCCTTCACGTTGACCACCACATTCTAGTATAGCGCCTTGTTTTATCGCTTCATTGACGAGGTTTTCCACGCGGATTGCTTCTCTTTCATTAATCAATGGACCCATATCTGTACTTTCCATTAACTTGCCACCTGTTTGATACAAAGTCGTCCGTTTAATAAATTGAATTTTAAATTCCTTAAATATATCTCGTTCTATATAAATTCGTTGTACACCTAAACAGTTTTGACCAGCGGCCCAAAATGCACCTGATACGGTAGACTCAACGGCTTGATTTAAGTCAGCATCGTTGAGAACGATCACGGGCGAGTTCGAACCGAGTTCCATGCTTAATTTTTTTAGCCCTGCCTTTTTGGCAATTTCTGTTCCCGTTTCTAATCCACCAGTAAACGAAATCATTCTCACGTCAGGATGAGTAACGAGTGTATCACCCACTTCTCCTCCTCTCCCTGTAATGACCGAGAGAATGCCATTGGGAAGACCCGCTTTTGAAAACACGTTTGCTAGCTTTAATGCACTTAATGGGGTGACAGTTGCAGGTTTTACAATAATGGCATTGCCCGATGCAATGGCAGGGCCAATTTTATGAGCGACTAAGTTAAGCGGGTCGTTAAATGGGGTAATGGCTCCGATGATCCCAATCGGAAAGAGAGAATAGTAGCCTAACCGATTTTCATTTCCACTACTTTGATCAAAGGGAATCGTCTTCCCTTCTAATCGCCGGGCTTCTTCGGCACTTATTCGCAAAGTTTGAATGCAACGTTCGACTTCTTTTCGTGCTTCACGTATCGTTTTACTTCCTTCTAAAGCGATCGTTACTGCAAATTCTTCACGTTCTTCTTCTATAAAAGTCGCTGCACGTTGAATAATCTCGATTCGTTTATAAACAGGGAGTTTGGCCGAAATGAGAGCACCTCTTTTGGCTGATTTAATTGCATCTAGCATATCGTCTTGCGTCGCAGCTGGAACTGTCGCAATAGCTTCATTATTTTCTGGGTTCGTTACTGTGATCGTCTGGTCTCGGTCCACCCACTTTCCGGCGAGAAACATTTTTCGTTGTGCCACTCGAACTTTCATTGGGCTTTCCCACCTTTCATGTTATTAAAGTTATCGTTTTTCGGTTTGTCCTTATCGTTAGGATGCGAGGAGATGGAGAACGACAACTCCATCTCTGCACCACCTTTTCTATAAGTGATTTCTGTAAATATTCAACAAATCAATTAATAACGAGTAGCCTGTTTCTGTCCGCCCAGCTCCAGGACCAGAAAGCGTAATCGTTCCTGCGAGATCACACTCAAAGGATACGGCATTGATAACACCTTGAACTTGAGCTAACGGATGTGTTTCATCCATCATTTCAGGTTGAACCGATGCCTTGACGACACCATGTTCCTTTCGTACGCGAGCAATGAGCTTCCACCGCTTTCCTTGTGCTTTCGCTTTTTTAATATCATAGGGAGTGAGTTGCGTAATTCCATCACAAGCAACATCATCCACTTTTAAAGTCGTATTCATGACCGTATTGGCGAGAATAACAATTTTATATCGAGCGTCATAGCCCTCCACATCACTCGTTGGATCAGCTTCGGCAAACCCTTTGTTTTGAGCTTCCGTTAACGCTTCTTCATAGGAAAGACCTTCCTCCATTCTGAGTAACATATAGTTGGTCGTTCCGTTTAAAATGCCTGAAATTTCATTTATGTCATTACCAGCTAGTGCAGTCAGTGGCATTCTCAGCGCAGGGGTTCCACTCATTACTGTCCCTTCAAATCCCCACCGAACTCCGTGTTGGTTCGCTAATTGTGAGAGTTCCTTATAGGCGAGTGCAACTGGTCCTTTATTACTCATCACAACATGCTTTCCAGCCGCAAAAGCCGTTTTGCAATGATCGATGGCAGGCTGACCTGTTTTTACATCTGTAAATGTCACTTCAACAATCGTATCTGCATTCGTCTGTTCAATCGTTTCAAAGCTATCTAGGTCACGAATGAGCCCCTCACTTTCAGGATAATCGTCTAACGTTCCTGTTTTTTTCACAATCGCTAAGGCTTTTTCGATATCAATTCCTTCTGGATCATAAATCGAACCTTTTATCATATCGGAAATCGCAACGACTTTGCCTTCCCAACCTGTTTCCGCTTTTAAGGCATCTTTTTTTTGGAGCAAGATTTCAGCCAGCCCTTGGCCGACGGTGCCAAATCCTAATAAAGCTAGTTTTTGCAAAAATTTCGCCTCCTCCTGAAGTGGCTATCGAACTGCCTCTTTCGCGTACGTAAAGGCTTCTTTAAAATCGTTGATGATATCTTCCGCATTTTCAATTCCGCAGGAAACCCGAATTAATCCTTCTGGAATGCCCATCGCTTTTCGTTCTTCTGGCGTACATTCCACATGACTTGTCGTTCTTGCAGGACCGACCGTTGTTTCTACTGCGCCTAAGTTGGCTGCACGATTCGCGAATGTGAGGTTTGGTAAAAGTTTTTTCACAGTATCTATGCCACCTTTTACAGCAAAGCTCAACATCCCGCCAAAACCAACCATTTGTTGTTTTGCAATGTCATGATTCGGATGTTCTTCAAGCCCTGGATAGAAAACGGACTCTACTATTTCTTCTGATTTTAAATAGTTTGCTAGTTTTAATGCGTTTTCTTCTTGACGGCGAACGCGAAGTTCGAGCGTCTTCATTCCACGTAGGATGAGATATGCGGCCCACGGGTCCATCGTTGCTCCATTGATTTCACGATAATGATAAATTTTTTCGATATATTCTTCATTGTTACTGCAAGCCACTCCCCCTAATGCATCCGCATGCCCACCAAGAAATTTAGTCGCGCTATGAAGGACAATATCGGCACCGAGTTCTAACGGCTGTTGGTTTAAAGGTGTCGCAAACGTATTATCGACAATGACAATTGCTCCCGCTTCGTGTCCTGCTTTTGCCATTCGTTTGATGTCGGTAATTTTTACGGTTGGGTTAGTGGGTGTTTCTAAATATAAAATTTTGCATCCTTTAGCAACTTCTGTTTCTATTTGCTCGTGATTGCCTGTTTCACAAAACGAAATGCTTATATCCATTTGCGGTAAAAATTCCGTAAAGATTTTGTTCGTTCCCCCGTACGTGTCTTTTATCGTAACGACTCGATCGCCAGGTCTTAAAAAAGTATAGAGCGTATTACTAATCGCCGCCATTCCAGTAGAAAAACTAGTCGCTGCCGCTGCATTTTCTAGAAGTTTTAATTTATCTTCAAAAGCTTGCACCGTTGGGTTTGTATTTCTACCGTAAATATGTCCTTTTTTACGTCCAACGGCCACTTCATACCATTCATCCATATCATCATAGTTGTAAGCGACACTCGGTATCACAGGTACTTGTGTTGCCCCGTGAACGAGATAGTCTTTCTCACCAGCCCAAACTGCTTTTGTCCCCATTTGTGCTTTCCTCATTTTGTTCTCCATTCGATCTCCTCCCTTAATGTAATTACGCTCCCATACCTCCTGGCCATTGTTTCTTTTCTGCATCTTTCACAAACAACTTTCTAGGGAAGCTCGCCAATAATTCATAGCCCTTATCCGTCACACGAAACGATTCGCTTAACTCTACTCCGTAATCGTCCATCCAAATGCCTAGAATCATATGAAATGTCATATTCGGCTTTAAAATTGTTTGATCTCCTGGACGTAAGCTTGCTGTATGCTCTCCCCAGTCTGGAGGATAGTTTAGACCGACAGAATAACCGATCCTTGATTCTTTTTGATAGCCTCTTTTGTGAATTGATTTTCTCCAAGCGCGTTCAACTTCTTCACAGGTAATGCCTGGTTTAACCACATTCAGTGCTGCTTCCATGCCTTCAATGACGACTTCCGATAAGTCTTTTACTTTTTCATCAGGTTCGCCAATCGTTACCGTTCGTGCCAATGGTGCGTGGTACCTTTGATAACATCCTGCTAACTCAATGAGTACGGTCGTATTTGGTTTGTACGTTTCATCACTCCACGTAATATGCGGGGTCGACGTTCGTTCCCCTGCCGGCATCAGTGGAACAATCGCTGGATAGTCGCCTCCAAACTCAGGTGTTCCTTTAATTTGCGCTTCAAATATTTTCGCCGCAACATCACATTCACGAATTCCTACGTCAATGGCATCAATACCAACTTCCATGGCGCGGATAGCAATTTGACCTGCTCGTTTCATATAGTTAATTTCCGTATCCGACTTAATAATGCGTACCCAATTGACTAAATTCGTACTATCTTTAAATACCGCGTGAGGCAAAGCTTTGTGTAATCTTTCGAAACATTTGGCTGAAAAATAATAATTATCCATCTCAAGACCGATAACTCGCCTACTTTGACCAATTTGGTTTAAAATGTTCCCGATAAAATCATATGGATGAATCGTATCCGAATTCACGTAAAAATCTGGATATGGAATAATATGCTCATGAAAAAGCCAACTCGTTACTTTCGCCGCGTTCGCATCCATTTCTCTTCCTATCCAAAGTGGCTGCGGCTCATCAATGATGACGACAAGTGCTTGGTGAACATAAAATGACCAGCCATTATAGCCCGATAAATAATTCATATTGGCTGGGTCCGTCACTACTAGCACTTCAACCCCTTCATCGATCATCTTCTCTTTTGTACGCCGCAAGCGTTCATGATATTCCCCATGTGTAAAATGGAGCATTTTCCTCCACTCCTTTCGCCCCTTTCTGCATTTTCCCTTACATTTTGTTATTTGTTATTATCATAAGCTTTCGAGAGCGGACACGATATTGTAAAAAGTGTAAGAAGATTCTGTGAACGCATATTACATTTTGACACTGTTAGCCCTATTACTAAATGGGGTAACTAGATAGCTTTTTACTGTTACGACTATGTAGTAACGTAAACATATTCCGAGTAACTTCTAATAAATCTGGGACGGGAATACTTCACTATGAATTATTTTTACCAATTTCCTCATAATAGAAAGAAAAGACTTGGAGGGGGAAATGATTTGGAAACTGAAGTGTATGATTTAGTAGGAGTGGGAATTGGACCTTTCAATTTAAGCCTTGCCGCTTTACTCGATGACATTCCGGAAGTGACATCCGTTTTTTTCGATAAAAAACCCGAATTTGATTGGCATCCAGGCATGTTAATCGTAGGGACGAGGCTTCAAGTTCCGTTTATGGCAGACTTAGTAACATTAGCTGATCCAACTAGTCAATACAGCTTTTTAAACTATTTATCCGAAAAGAATCGCTTGTACCCTTTTTACTTTTTAGAGCGATTAGATATCCCAAGAAGAGAATATAATGATTATTGTCAATGGGCAGCAAGTAAATTAGAGAACTGCCGTTTTGGAAATAGAGTCGTTGCGTTAGATTACATACAAAATGAAGAAAACTTTGTAGTAACGATTGAACAAATTCAAACGAAAGAAACAACGACGTATCGATGCAAAAACCTTGTATTAGGGACTGGTAGTATTCCTGTAATGCCAAAGTCTTTTCAAGGTCTCTCCACCGAACATGTTTTCCACACTGCAGAGTTTTTAAATCGTCAAGACCGGTGTAGAAAAGCGAAATCCATTACTGTGATTGGTTCAGGCCAAAGTGCAGCAGAGGTGTTTCGTGAGTTGTTAAAAGAACAGATGGAACATCATTATCAATTGAATTGGATCACTCGATCGCGAAGTTTTTTGTCGATGGAAGAATCGAAATTAAGTGTTGAACAATTCTCCCCAGATTATGTGAATTATTTTTATCAATTCTCTCAAGAAGAAAAAGATAAAATCTTTGCATCTCAAGATTTACTTTATAAAGGAATTAGCTCACATACCATTACAGATATTTATAATTTACTTTATGAACATTCCGTCTCAGGTGAAAAAATGAATGTTGGTTTACAAGTACTAACTGAAGTTAAAAGTATCCAGGAAAAAGGAAATAAATATGAAATTCTATGTCACCAATGGCAACAAAAGAAAGATTTTACCCATGAAAGTGAAATCGTTATTGTAGGGACTGGCTACCGTCCCAATGTCCCTGACTTTATTCAAAATCTTGCATCGTATATTCAATGGGATGATAAAGGGAGGTATGAGGTGGAGGCAGATTATCGTTTGCGTCTCGATATTCCTAATCAAATATATGTCCATAGCGGAATATCACATTCTCACGGAGTTGGATCTACAAATTTAGGGCTTGCTGTTCACAGAAATAAAATTATTATAAATAACTTATTGGGGCAGGAAGTATTTCCAATCTATGATAAAAATGTTTTTCAAAATTTTGATGCAGAAACGTTTTAAGTGTTTGAGCACGAAGATTTACTCTGGTTAAACCAAAGAAGAGGCTGTCTCAACGGGTTATCATGAGTGACCAGTATGTGTCAGCCTCGTAAAGCTGTTTCAATCGTACAGTCCATTTGTACTCCGAGTTGAATTGGACGATTAAGGTTTGGTACATGAAATCAAAATGTCCTGAGCTTATATTTCTAATCTGTTTGTTAAATTGGCGGGGATTGTGAGTAAATGTAATACCTAGCATCTTCAGGTGCGGATGTCGCTAACCATATTCGAATGCTTAAATTTAATAAAAATAAATCATCGGGATTGACGAGTGATAAGCTTGTAAGTTTTTCAATTTTACGAAGGCGATAAAGTAATGATTGACGGTGAAGGGATAATGTCCGGGCGGTTTTACTTACATTATAATGATGCTGCGTAAACACGATAAAGGTACGAACGAGCTCCATTTGCCTCACACGATCGTAATTAACTAAAGGAGTTATAACCGTTTCTGATAAATGTTGAACTTCTTCATTTTCACTTAATGACAACAGAACGCGCTCTACTTTCGAGTCGTCATAATACAAACGCTGACCAGGACCTTTTTGCCGTCTACCAATTTCTAAAGATTGCTGCGCATCACGATAGCTTTTCGAAAATTTTAATTCTTCATCATAGACTCTGCCAATTCCCCATGACATCACGACACCAGGTAATAAATTCCCTAACCTTCTTTCCAAAAGATCCAGAAAATAATGAACATTGTCTTTTCGTGTCACGATTGACGCTTCTAAAAAAATAATTAACTCGTCTAGCTGATAGGTCATAAGTAACTGCTTTTCTAAAGACTGACTAGCAAAAATCACTTCTTCTTCGATATAGTGAACCATAATATGCAACCATTTTTCGTAAGTCGTATGTTTGATTTGGTCACTATTTTCATACATTGCTCGAAGATTTTCTGGGTATCCAACAATACACACATACGGTACACTGACGTTATAATCAAGTAACCTTGCTCTCTCACTTATCCTCTCCCATGACGTAAGATCTCCTTTCGCGATACTTCTTACAAAATCATCACGCAACTTGAACTCCGTTTCAAGAATAGCATTTTCACGTAAAAACCATAAAGCACAGACCGTTGAAGCGTGCTCTAGTAAATTAATAGAAAAACCATTTAATTCGTTCTTTAAAGAATGAGTCGAATGTAATAAAACAAATAAATAACCTAGAACGCGATGAACATCTTGAATGATCGGGAATTGGATAACGGTCCAAGGAAAATAGTCCGTTTTATGAACTTTTTGATGAAGTGGATGATGGGTCGAATCTTCTTGTATTACTTCTTGACTAGGTACTTTGCTATCTGATTTTAATTTATTCCATAGTTTTCGAGTTTCTTGATTTTGTCTTGCACTTCCTTTGATAAGACCTTCTTTATCTGTAATTAATACAGGTGCGTGAATATGCTTTCCAACATATTGCGCGACTTTCTCAAGATTGCCACCATTTAATAATATATTGAGAAGTTGTTGTTGAACTTTTTCTGATTCTTTCAAATCGTGTTGCTGTCTTCTTGTGAGCTCTTTCATTACTTCGTGTGTAATGTCAGCAAATCGAATTTCCCATGGTATTTCAATAATGGGAAACTGTTCTTGTTCCGCAAAATGTATAACCTCAATTGGAATATCATAAATAAATCGGCCCGTGGCAACAGCTAATGCACTTGCTTCGGAATTAACCACATCTTTAACGTATTGTTCAAATGCTTCAATGCTCTGTTCACAGCCCATCCCCGTCGTCAACACGAGTTCATTTTTCCTTACAAAGTTTTCAACAGGACTTTCCGTTATCGATACCCATTCTACGAAGCGTTCTTCTAAATACTTTTCTCCAGATAGGACACGAGCTGAATCCAACAAGTCAAAATTCATAATATCTTTCATTGTGAGTTGCATATGCCGTGGCCTCCTCTTCGAAAAAGTCTCCTACTACCACATTATTACACTGTGCATCTATTTATTAGCATTAAACAGGTTTTTTCCTATTGATACCTTTCCACCTTTCAATAAACATTCCTTTAAAAAACTCGTAAATGGCAAAAAAAAGCTATCCAATTCTTATTGGATAGCAACTAAGGGGGAGTTGGAGAGAGAACAGTTAGAAGCCAGCTCTTGTTAAGGAGCACCTTGTAATCTTAGTATAGGGAATTAAAATAACTCTAACAGTATTTTTGTTAGATTTGCTTACGGGAAAAATCCATCTTTTTCTTCAATGTTAAAAAAGTATCTCATTTGTTGAATGACTTCTTGTAATTGTTGGTTTTCATTTTGTTGACGAGATAACCGTTCCATCTCTCCATACATGGATTGTAGCATTGCTTGTGGGTTCTTTTGATGATCATGTTCATTCGCAGTAGTAGAAAAAACGTGATCACTCATCATATGAACTTCATCTGTAGACATCGATTGAAGTTGTTCTTGTACTCCATTAAGTTTTGATGTTAATTCGGCAGGAATTGAATTTGCCTGCTCTAAAAATTGGTTAACAATTTGCTCCATTTGTTGCTTTTTGTCCATAATTTATTCAATCCTTTCTATCTACCCTAATCATAGGATTTACAAGAACATGAAAAATATGTCACATTCTTTTTTGGGAAATAAAAAGAAGTTGTCCATTTTAGATTAACCTTGTTCCATTTGTAATTTTTTTAAGTAAACGATCGCTTTGGCCCGGTCTTTCACACCTAATTTACTATAAATTTCACTAATGTAATTTTTCACTGTACCCTCACTAATATAAAGTTCTTCTGCAATTTTGCGGTTGCTAGTACCTTGCATAATAAGTGATGCGATTTCTCTTTCTCGGTCCGATAAGTGAATACCTTGCTTTTTTAATTTAACAACGTTCATTTCATTTTCCATTATCGAATTATATTTAGATAGATGTTTCGCCAATTTTGTGGCAATGACGGTCGGAAGCATTAACTGCCCATTTGCTGCTTCACGAATTGAATGAATGAGTTGATCGTAGTTCATATCCTTTAAAAGAAAACCATCTGCTCCACTCGCTAAGCCTTCTATAATATATTCATCTTCCGCAAACGTTGTTAAAATAATAATTCTAACATTTGGATGTGTTTCTTTAATCCTTTTCAAACTTTCGATCCCATTCATATTCGGCATTTGAATATCCATTAAGATCAAATTCGGGTTCGCTTCATTTGTTTTTTCAATCGCATCTTGTCCATCTTCGGCAGTAGCAACAACTTTCATGTCCTCTTCTAGATCAATGATCGTCTTAAGCCCTTCCCTCATTAACGTTTGGTCATCAGCAATTAAAATGTTTATAGCCGTCACCTTTTTCACCTCAAATACAGATACATCTTACTCTATTATACGACGAAACTCCTAAAAAATAGCAAACATTTGAGTTTTATGAATATTTTTTATATACTTTATTTATTCCTATTTTAAGTCATCATTCAGTATATTCATACTTTTTTTAGGAATTTTTCTTTGTAGTGATTACTAAATTAGACTTATTATTTCATACTTCTACCTAAAGGAGGGAAATGCTAGTTTGAAAGAAATTGACCACCTAGATAAAAGCATCCTTCGACTTCTATCTAAAGACGGAAGAATGTCTTTCACTGAAATTGCCAGCCAATTAGAGGTAACCGAAAAAACGGTTAGGACTCGTTATAGAGCCCTCGTCGATCAAGGAATATTAGAAGTAGTAGGTGTTGTCAATCCCATATCTCTTGGGCTTAAAGTTTCAGCTATTATTCAACTTGGGATTGAACCTCAACAACTGAATGACGTAACGAACAAAGTGATGAGCTTTAAAGAAGTTCGGCACGTTTCTTTAATAACGGGTGAATATCAACTCCTCATTCAAGTAAATGTTAAAACATATGATGATTTAACAACTTTTCTTAAAAAATTGAATGACACACCAGGTATTAGAAAACCTAATGTGATGGTACAACTTGAAGTTAACAAAAATACGTTTGAAATTTATTAAGGGGGATACATATGCCAAATAAACGACCAATTACTAGTGAGGATTTATTTAAAATTGCGAATGTCAGTGATCCACAAATTGCTCCATGTAGCAACAAATTCGTATTTGTGAAAACGACCATTGATGAAGACCAAGAGTATCGCTCACACCTTTACTTTCAACGTTTCGACGAGCCTACTAGTATTCAATGGACATTCGGTAAAGTAAGAGATCATTCACCACGGCTTTCTCCAGATGGTAAGCAACTTGCCTTTGTTTCTAACCGTTCAGGAAAATCACAAATTTGGGTGATGTCGACCGAAGGCGGTGAACCACAACAGCTCACTTCAAATAAAAACGGTGCATCTGACCCTATATGGTCCCCATGTGGCAGTCAATTACTATATAAGACGTCATTAAATTTAGATGAAAATGAAACAGTTCTTGATCAAGTAGAAAAGAAAGAAGACAAGAAAAAATCTCAACCACTTGTCATTAACCGATTAAAATATAAATCGGATGCGACAGGCTTTTCTAACGAATCGTATCAACAACTTGCCCTAATTCATGTTGAGACGAAAGAAGTAACAGAACTAACATCAGGAAAATATAATTATGAACCTAGCTCTTGGTCACCATGCGGTAAATTTATAGCGCTTTCAACAAACCGAGCAGAAGATGCAGATTATCAAATCATCTCAGATGTGTATTTATTAAATGCTGAAACAAAAGAATTAACATTATTAACAGACCAAAATGGTGTATACACCAACCCCACTTGGTCACCTGACGGAAAAAATATCGCATGTTTCGGAAACGAACGTGAATTTTTAGGAGCTACCATTAATCAGATTTATATTATTGATGTAAATTCGAAGGAAAAACGCTGCATTACCGAAACGTGGGATGTTCACATTACCGATGCAGCGATTTCCGACATGCGTTCAGGTCATCCTAATCAAGGTCCTGTTTGGGCAAAAGACGGAAATACCATTTATTTCTCAGCAAGTGAAAATGGGAATACGAGCCTTTACTCAATAGGTAAGGATCTTGAAATTACCCCAATATTTGCAGAAGAAGGACATGTTTTTGGATACACGTTTGATGAGGATAGACAGTTTGCCATCATCGGCCTAAGTGATGCATCGAATCCTGGTGATCTATACAAAATCGTTATTGGCGAGAAAAAGAAAACGCGTCTAACACATGTAAATGAAAAATTCCTATCCACTGTTCATTTATCCATCCCTGAAGCAATTACAGCAAAAGCTAGTGATGGTTGGGAAGTCCATGGTTGGGTAATGAAGCCACATAACTTTGAAGAAGGTAAACAATACCCGATGATTTTAGAAATCCATGGCGGTCCGCATGCGATGTATGCCAACTCATTCTTCCATGAACTTCAACTTTTAGCCGCTCAAGGGTATGTTGTTCTTTATACGAATCCACGTGGAAGTCACGGTTATGGCCAAAAGTTTGTTAATGCTTGCCGTGGTGATTATGGTGGTAAAGATTATGAGGATTTAATGACAGCTGTCGATTATGTTTTAGAACACTTTGATTATATTGATGAAAATCGCCTTGGTGTAACTGGAGGAAGCTACGGCGGGTTCATGACGAACTGGATTGTCGGTCATACAAATCGTTTTAAAGCTGCAGCCACTTTACGTTCAATTTCCAATTGGACGAGTTTTTATGGAGTCAGTGACATCGGATACTTCTTTACGAAATGGGAAATTGGTACTTGCTTCCAAGAGGATCCAGAAAAGCTTTGGTATCACTCGCCACTTCGTTATGTGAACAACATCGAAACGCCGTTATTAATTTTACACGGTGAAAATGATTACCGTTGTCCAATAGAACAAGCCGAACAGCTTTACATTGCTTTAAAACATCAGAAAAAAGACACGATGTTTGTTCGTTTCCCTGAATCAAACCACGAACTTTCACGTAGTGGTCCTCCACACCTGCGTATCGAACGTTTAAATCATCTTGTGAACTGGTTTAACGAAAAACTTTAAATACAACCGCAGCTGACTCATAAGTAGAGTAATACGCCCTCCCTACGAGAAAAATTATCGTATGTGAGGAGCTAAACACTTATGAGTTAGCTTCTTTTTTGATATGATAAGTATAAAACTTTAAGGAGATGGGGGAAATGTCTGTTACCATAGATCAAATTAAACAAAAGTTAGCTCAACGAGAAGCTGGTGTATTAGATGCTCGCTCGTCTAAATCCGCCGTCTTTGTCCCATTCATTGAAAAAGACAAAGAACTGCATATACTCTTTCAAGTCCGTTCTAAACAATTAACCCACCAGCCAGGTGAAGTTTGTTTTCCAGGGGGAAGGGTCGATCTAACGGACACATCCGAAGAAGCAACCGCCAAAAGAGAGTTATGCGAAGAGTTAGGATTATCCGAAGCTGATATTACGTCTATTGCTCCTTTAGATGTACTCGTTACACCGTTTCGAGGGACCATCTTTCCATATGTTGGCCAAATTCTATCACCAAATAATATTTCACCTAGTGAACACGAGGTTGAAGAAATTTTTACGGTACCGTTATCTTTTTTACTTCAAACAGAGCCAGAACTGTACAAGATGAATATTCACTTTGAACCTGATGAAAATTTTCCATTTGATCTAATTCCCAACCGAGAGGCTTATACAACTAAAAGAACCCAGACCATTCCTGAGCTCTTCTATTTTTATGATCAATATGTCATTTGGGGATTAACCGCTCGTATACTTCATCATTTAATTGAACTCATTAAATCGGAACATTAAGTCTCTTAGGCTCGTTCATCTCTTGGCAATAAGAGAATTAAAATAAGACTAATGAGCGCCAATAGAAAGATTCCACCATACACATAAGCCAAAGCATGGGAAAGTGCATCTTGTATAAATTGAATTTCATACTCCGTGAGTAATTGCCTTTGTTCTGGATTTAAAATCACATTAACAATGTCCATATTTAACTCAACATTTACGGAATCGATTTCACCTTCTAAACTTGACTTCAGACGACTGTTCAGTATACCACCGAGTAAGGCCACACCTACTGCTCCTCCTAATGTACGCATAAACATATTTGAAGCTGTGGCCACCCCTCTCTTTTTCCAGTCGACATGACTTTGGATCGATACGATGAAAGTCGTAGTTGAAAAGCCCATACCTACCCCTATAAAAAACGAACCTAACCCTGCCCAAATAGGGTGATGAATAAATGGTAACGTTAAATAAAACAACGACCCGACCACTAACGAAACCCCTCCGATGATAGCAGCCTTTCGATAGCCGATTTTAAGTAAAAGTTTCCCAGCAATTGTTGAAGAAATGGGCCAACCGATGGAAATCATTGTTAAGGTAAAACCTGCGATCATTGCAGGTTGGTTCATGACGCCCTGTACATAGGTTGGGAGAAAAGACGAAACAGCAAGTAACAAGGCTCCTGACGTAAACGATGCGATATTAGCAACAACAATTAACGGAATTCCCCATATTTCCATTGACATGATTGGCTCTTGTGCTCGTTTTTCTTGATAGATGAAACCTATAAAACTTACAACAAACAAACTGATACAGATTAATATAGGAAGAGATACCCAATCCCATTCTACTCCACCTTGAATTAAGACCATCATTAACGAACCAACGCTAATTAAAATTAATATCGAGCCAAAATAGTCAATCGCTGGTTTTGTCTTTTCAACTTTTTCTTTTAAGAAAATTCCTACTAAGACGATTGCCAATAAACCAAATGGAATGTTCATCCAAAAGATCCATGACCAATGGAAGTACTGTATAAATACTCCACCTAAGACAGGACCTAGGATAGAGGATATTCCCCAAATACTCGCTAAGTACCCTTGAATGCTTGCGCGTTCTTCCTTCGTGTACATATCACCAACAATAGTTGTGGCAATGGGCTGAACAGCGCCTGCTCCAAGCCCCTGGATAAACCTAGCAATAATTAACGATTCCATCGAGTTTGCAAAACCACACCAGATTGAACCGAACAAAAAAATGAATATTCCAATTGAAAAAATAATTTTTCGGCCAAACAAATCTGCTAGTTTCCCATAAATAGGAATTGAAACAACTTGCATTAACAAGTAGCCACCAAATACCCAAGTAAACAAACTAAAGCCACCTAGCTCAGCAACAATTCCAGGCATAGCTGTTGCAACGATCGTTGCCTCCACAGCAGCCATAAACATCGCCATAATAATCGCAAATAGTACGATTGGTCTGTTGGTTTCCCGTTTTTTTAATAATTTTTCCATTTTCTAACCCTATTCTTCCCTGATCTGTAATTTAAATCCAATTTTAACGCAAAATATTATAAAAATGAAAATTTAATGAACTTTTCCAACGATTTTATCTTGAAAATTTCAGAAACTTCGTGTAAATTCAAATTAAGTTTACTAATTTTACTTTACTATGGAAAGTGAGGGGGATTTCTCATCTCTACGCAGTCTTCGCTATTCGGGGTTTACTATATAAAAAAACCGAGTGGTTGTTCAGCTTTTTATCTTTTACATGAAGGCAGATTGAGTGTTTGTTCAGTTTATCTTTAGTTAGTAACCTTCCGTAAAAATGAAAGCACTTACAAAATAAAGGGGGAGAATTATAATGAGTGCATATAAAAAAGAAGTTTGGTTTACGATTATTATGTCTGCAATCTTTCTATTAGCTGGACATGTCGGCTTTATCTTTTCTATCTTTCCTGTAGAAGGTAACTTGTTCGGGTTTCCAATTATGTATATCGTACCCATTCTTATTGGGTGGTTTGGTATTTTCATTCTAACTCTTATCGCAGGTAAAATTGGAAATCACATCGATGATGCAATTGACGCAGAAAACGAACAATTGGCTAATGAGAAAAAGGGCCATGAGAAAGGAGTAAGCTAATATGGAAGAACAAGTGTGGCAATTATCCAATCCAGTTATCGGAATCGTAATCGTTGTAGCAACATTCGTACTCTTTTATGCAGTAAGTTACTTTTCCAATCGTGCTAGTAAATCCGTTGAAGATTTATATGCTGCTGGTGGTGGCGTTGGTCCAATCACAAACGGTCTAGCAATGGCTTCAACCTACATGAGTTTAGCTACATTCTTAGGAGTAACAGGATTAATCCTAAACCTTCAAGTTCCATTCGTTATGTTATGGATCCAAATGATTTTAGCTATTCCATTAATTACAATTATTTACGGAACTTCATTACGTCGTATGGGTGCTTTCTCCCCTACTCACTTTGTTCGTGAGCGTTATGGTGTATCCGCTTCCATTATTGCAGCATTATTTATGATCTTAGTATCAATCATGTACGCACTAGGGCAAATGATTGGTATTGCTGTTACATTTGAAACACTCCTTGGTATCCCTTATATTACAGGACTTATTGTTGGTGGTGTTCTAATTGTTGGATACGTAACCATAGGTGGAATGAACGGGGCTACTAACAACGCCGCTATTCAAATGGTCATAATCGCTCTTATGTTCATCGTACCTCTTGGAGCAATTATGAAAGCAATGGGCGGAACGGGTTGGTACTTCCCTCCACTTCTATATGCTGATATGGTACCTGCAATGCTTGAAGCAATGCCTGGATTTTTTGATTATCAATATTCATCAAAATGGTATTTTGCTATTATTCCAGCTTTAACAATTGGTTCATTAGGGTTACCTCACTTAGCGATGCGTATTTACACAGCTTCTAGTTTAAGAAGTGCTAGACAAGCTATGGTGTGGTTCGCTCTAGTATTAGGTCTTGTTTTCTCTGCAACATATGCAATGGGCTTTGCAGGTGTGTACTACACGCAAATTTCTGGAGTAGAGATTTCTGCTGCAGATGCGGATAAGCTTACCATCATTCTTAACCTTGTTTATAACCCTGAATGGGTAACAGCACTCGTTATTGCTGGTGCGATTTCTGCAGGTTTATCGACATTAAGTGGTAACTTATTAGCAATTGGTGCGTTAATTTCTCAAGATATCGTTACAACGCTTAAACCAAACTTAACTAGTAAATCAAAAATACGTTTAGGTTATTTTTCAATCGCAATGGGTGGTTTAGTCAGTGTGTTACTAGCATTTAATCCACCTGAATTCTTAACCGTAAGTATTCTATGGGCCTTTGGACTAGCCGGTGTTACGAATGCACCACTGATCATCATGGGTGTTTGGTGGAAAGAAGCAAACAAATTCGGTGCAATGGCAGCGTCAGTGTTTGCCGGTGTATTATATGTAATTGTTTCTCCGTTCGTCTTACCAAATATCGTCGTAAGTGGACATGCTTTAACAGACGGTATGGGATTATCTGGTGCAATGTTATGTGTGCCACTTAGCTTTATTTTACTAATTGTAGTATCATATATTACAAATCGTATTCCATCTTTACAAAAGTATTTGCCAACTGAAGCAGATCATAAATTAATTGAACGTATTCACGGGTGGAGTGATGTAAATCCTGCTCGTTATAACAGCACATTTGGAGCGTTCGTTATTACTGCATTAAGTATTGCTATCTTAATTTGGTCAATACTACCTTGGGAATTTTAATTAGAAAAGCATAAGCGTCGTTTAGCGGCGCTTATGAGAGATTTTTAAACAACAAAGTCAGAAGTTAACAGATGATACAAAACAAATGGATTTAAAATGAGGGGATATTAATGGCAGGGTTGATACTTTATATTCGCACCATCCTACTAAACACCGAAGCTATAGCCGAACTAACAACTTCTCCAAAATGGAATATATGGGGTCACCTTGTTACTATCCTTTTAGGCTTCATTTATGGCTTTATTTCTATTCAACAAAATATGGACTACATTTCTAGCTTCGATGCTGAATTTTTACGAAATATAGTCGTTCCTGGATTTTTCATCGTTGCAGGCATTATTATGGTGTTTCTTACGAGAGTTGCTCTCTCTCTACTTTTATGGGCAGCGTCTCGAGGATTTGGTGGTCCTGGATTACTAGGTCAAATTTTCCGACTATCCGCTGGTGCGATGATCCCGTCTATTCTTGCGATGCCGGGGTTTATAGCTAACGGTCTCGATGCTACTGTACCTTTTATCGCAGTAGTTGGTGTTATAGTAGGGATTGCTTGGATGTATATCACATGTGTAAAAATTGTATTAGTCACTCAGAAATTTGTACCATGGAAAGCTTATATATCCGTGCTCGTGATCTTTATTTTCTTTATTAGCATCTACTACATCGTCATTCCGCCCGCAACTTAATAAACGGTGTCTAATGCACCATTAAAGAAGAAGAGGCTAACATTTGATGTCGGCCTCTTCTTTATATATAATGTTATTTCTATTTATTGTCCATACTCTTCATTATTTAGCTGATTTCGGTAATGCATGGCTCTGCGATGAAAAATGAACGCTGTCACTAATGACAATACCGTTCCTCCCATCATATACTCAGCATAATTTCCACTCAAAGGAGCTTCGTTGGGAACGAGGAGTCCAATACACATAAAGACACTTAAGGACAATAAAATAAAACCAAAACGCTTATAGTCTTCTGCTTTTCCTTTTAGTTCACGAATTTTCTTATTATCATCCATATACATTCCTCCTATTACACTCTCCTATTCTATCATAGAAAGGTGTGACGAAGAGGATGTAACTGTTGTTACTAGAGGAAACTTATAGGATATACCTTATTTAATTAGAACACTTAAGTCAAATTTTTGACTTCAACTTTCTTATTCTTACTGCTTCTTGAGTTGATCAACCATAAGTAAAACGAGATTTGCTGAATTTATAGAGGCTGTCTCTAAAAATTGATCATAGGAGACTTTTGCATCGCTACCTGCAATATCTGAAAGAGACCGAATGATCACAAATGGACATTCAAACTGATGACATACTTGTGCAATGGCTCCTGCTTCCATTTCTGCACAATATGGATTATTAAAACGAGATTTAATGTCTTCGACTCGTTCATGATCACTCATAAATGAATCGCCTGAGACAATTAAGCCTTTCACCGAATGAACCCCAACATCATTCGCTGCGACTTCAGCTAAGGTAACTAACTCTGTATGAGGTGTATAAAACGCTGGCATTCTTGGGACTTGACCAAATTCATAACCAAAAACAGTAGCGTCAACATCGTTATAACGTACTTCTGTTGAGATCACGATATCCCCCACGTTTAAATCTTCATGAAATCCTCCTGCGGACCCCGTATTTATAACTTTTTCAACCTTAAATAATTGAATTAACAAAGTCGTTCCAATCGCTGCATTCACTTTCCCGATCCCTGATTTAAGTAAAACAACATCGACACCATTTAAAGAGCCTTGATGAAATTCACACCCTGCAATCGTTTGATCTACTCGGCCATCGAGCTTACTTTTTAATAATTCAACCTCTTCATCCATCGCTCCGATAATTCCAATTCTCATATGTATCTTCCCTTCTGTTACAACAGTACACTTCAACATTTTTCCAATAATATCAATAAAGTATACAATGTCCAATGTTCTTGGTATATTATAACTGAAATTGGAGTGAAAGGGAGAGAAAACGTATGCAAATTCATTTAAATAATATTGGAGATAAAGTTGAATGTTTTGAAGCCCGAAGCTTTAAAGAGTTAGAAAAGCAGATCAATGAGCAAATTGATAATAATCAAGTACTCATGCTAGAAGTTCATCAAGTCCAACACCATGTATATATTCATGAAAAAACTTCTTTGCCGATTTATACTGCCATTGTTCATTTTAAAGCAAAAAAATAAAGCTGCCCAACTAAGAGTCAGTCTTCCCTTCTGAGATGAAGGCTTTCTGACTCTTTCGTTTGGACAGCACTTTTAATCTTTTTTAACGAAGATACGGGTTTTCAGATAACTGGATGACCTCTACTGGCTTCCACCCTCGTTCAGGTACCCATTCAATGCGAACACGGTATGGTGTGTGTTTGTTATCTCTACCACTAACCGTACCAACTGCGCTTTGTGGATTACCGCCATTTTCAATTCGCCAAATTGTAATGTCATCGTCTAGACCTGTCGCATATTGGATAGCATGCGTCATTTCCTTCCAGTTAACATGATCTTTTGAAAAGTGTTGTGACTCTAATTCAAATGGTTCACTTTGCACCGTTCCAATCGGTTGCCAATCACCAGGACGAACTTCATCATTGAAGCCTTCCTCTTCATCTTCCTCTTCATCTTCTTCCCGTAGTTCTTCATTTTCAATTTCGTTTTTGCTTGTTTCGTCTTGGGCAGAATCGATATCTGTATTCTCTTCAATTAGTTGTTCAGTGTTTTCTTCATTATGCTCTTCTTGTTGTTCTTCTTGATCGTGATCAGCAATGGCTTCCTCGCTTCCAGAGCTAAAGAATAATTGTATAGCAAAGTATATAATTAAGATTGCTACAACTCCAATCGCTACATTCAGCAATCGATTTAAACGGCGTTTTTTACGTTGTTCATACCTTGTTGAGTAGTCCATTGGCCATCTCTCCTTCCCAATTCCACCCTAATACTATCATGTGCTTTACTATGTTTCTAGTTATTTTACTACTATTTCCTTTTCCTTACTAGTAATTAATTACCCGAATTGGTACTAGTTCGTGAAAGTTTTCATATATGGCTATTTGCGGACGGCTTTCCCCAATCAATTGCTCAATCTGTTCAACATCTCTAGGTTCGACACTAATTGAACCAAATAAAGTAAACGTCGGCTGGCTTTGGTGATAGGACCAACTGCCATAATGTGTGCCCCATTCTGGACCGACATACGAAAACAATGGATCCTCATCTAGAAAGACAAGACTAATACCCAACTCATCTAGTAATCTAGGGTCTGAAAGATGCGATGCCGTTAATACAACTTCATATTGAATGACTGAATAACTAGAATAATTAGTTCCTTCTTTTTCAAGCTCTAAATTAAGACGTTCAACAGATATGTGTTCAATAATACTCTTCTTCGTATTCAGGGGCGGTGATGACATGGCAAAAGCGGAACTAGCCATCGTTATCATCAGGAAAAAAAATACACCTATGAATGAAGCTGTTATATATATTTTCTTTTTGACGTTAAGATAGTTATGATAATTCCAAATTGAGAACAAGATAGACACTACAGTTAATAATAAAGTAATAATAAAAAAGAATTGATTTAATAGCGGTTCAATGGTCGCTAGAGGTCGACCGAAAATCACACCTGTTGGTACGCTCCAAAACATTGGGAGAAAAATCGCTCCAAAAATAAACAGACAACCTATCCATGTCGCAACATAAGAACCAAAACTTAGATGGAAAAATAGATAAAAACTAATGAATAGCAAAATAAGTGCATTAAAGAACAAAATCACACTACCTGCGTTGCCAACCCCTACAGAGTGCCCTAATATTACTTGGACAAAAAATAAAGCTCCAAACGTAATGACATTAATACTAACTGCAATAATTAGTAAAGAACAAAACTTAGCTAAAACAATTGATGGAACTGAAATCGGCAACTTCCAAATTCGTTTATGAATACCGCTCAATTCTTCTGTACGACAAATATGTGTCATTAATCCATAACTCATTAATAGATTAAACAATGCAATGAAAAGTACTATTCCACTTAGGTCATTATAACGAAATCCGCTCATTCTACTAATATACCATCCGATAAAAAATAGAAATAAAACTGTAATTGGAATAACTATCATAGCAATGCTTTTTAAAGAGAGTAAATCTTTCTTAATCAAAGATCGCATGATTTACTCCCCCTTCAACGACAAAATATAGGATTTCATCTAATGTTGGGGGTCGACAGTGTCCATCTAACTCATCACCATGCTCTTTGTCGATAATGCCTGTCACTTCATATGCTCCTTTTTGGTAGCCGTAAATTCCAGATCTAGGTAGCTTCATTTGAAGTGATGTTGTGAAATAGAGATAGTTGTCTTTTAATCGGTCCTTCTCATCATAAAGTGCAATTTGACCCTCTCTTACAAAAACAACAAAATCAGCGATTTGTTCAAAGTCCGTCGTAATATGTGATGATAAAATTACGGTCTTGTCACCCGTCTCAATCCATTGCTGTAATAGCAACAATAGCTCTTGTCTTGCTACAAGGTCTAATCCTGCTGTAGGTTCATCGAAAATAAGCACCGCTGGATGAAAGCATAGAACTAAAAGCATATTTAACTTTAGTTTCATTCCTTTTGAAAGCTCATACACCTTTTTCTTTGGCATTAAATTAAATTCACGAAGCAACTTTTGTTCAAGGTTTACATCCCAATTGGAATAAAAAGAAGAAACAAAATCGATCGTTTGTCGGACTGTAAAATCACTATACATATTTACTTCATCTGAGACATAACAAATCTTTTTATTAAAGGTCACTCGATCTTGTTCATACGAACAACTCTCAACCACAACTTCTCCTGACGTAAAAGGGGTAACATTCGACATCCCTTTTAATAATGTCGTTTTACCAGCACCATTTCTACCGATTACTGCTGTTATAAAGCCTTTTCTTATATTCAAATCGATAGGGCCTAATTGAAAACCTTTATATCTTTGCATTCCTTGTTCGATCGCCACTGCATCAGTCATTCTCTTCCTCCTTGATCCGCTGAATAATTGTTACCATTTCGTCGGAATTTAGTCCTAAGCTTTTTCCTCGTAGCAATAATTGTTTGGCTTCTTCTACAAATTGTTGTTCTGCTTTCTCTTGTAAAATGCTTTTTTCTGTTGACTTCACAAACGTTCCTTTACCTGCTCTTGTATAAATAAAACCCTCTTGCTCTAATTCCGAGTAAGCCCGTTTTACAGTAATCACACTCGTATGAATGTTTTTAGCAAGTGTCCTAATTGACGGTAGTTCCTTATCTCCTGTTAGGCTCCCGGCAATTATTTGCTGTTTGATTTGATCTTTCAGTTGCTTATAAAATGGTTCCTTTGATTCATTCGATAGATGAATCCACATCTCGACACCTCAACTGTATATAAAGTATATACACAGTATAAACTTAGGGTTTTTCCGTTTCAAGGATAAAAAACACCATATGAGGATATTCTTTTTCAAAAAGAACGAATTAGTTTTTCTGAAAACTGTATAGGAATTTCGCAATCCTTGTCGAATAAAGAGAATGACACGGTTCTTTTTTCCTAATTTCATGATAATTGGAAGGAGAAACCAGAGCCAAAACTTGTCAAAAATAAAAGAATTTTCTCGATAAGATACGCAACCATCGTTTAGATTTGTCACTTAATCTGGAAAGTTATTAATAGTAGAGAAGAGGAAATGTTGTGTCAAAGAAATCAAATGAGACGTTTGAATTTGTCCCACGTTCAATCAAACACAAAAAAAGGAAGCGAAAACGAACTTCTTTTATAATATTAGCTATCTTATTAACGCTAAGTATTGGCGTTATTTCTACTGCCGTAATTAAATTAGAAATGTTTCCTCAATCACAAACAGGAAATATTGCTCCCGAACAAATGGAAGATGAAGATCGTTCTTCAGACGACGATCCAGACGAAAGTCCAGACCAAACAGATCGTTCATCTAATAATACAGATGAAGAACCGCTAGAAGAAAATGAAGATAAAACGAGTTCAAATAAAAATACTAGCGAAGGTGGAACAAAAGAAGTCACTCAAAATGAGGCTAACCAAGATGAAAATAAGTCATCTTCGCAAATCGAAACAAAACCTAAAGAAACTAACACCACACCAAAAGAAAATAAAAAACAACCTGCAGATAGCAAACCTGAATTGGTCATTATCCATGAAGTTGGTCCAAATGAAACGTTATATAGCATTACTAGAAAATACTATATAGATACCGAGCAACAACATAAAGTTGCCCAGTTCAACGGTATTGTAAATCCAGCTACTGACATAAAGGCTGGACTACAATTAAAACTACCTGATACTGACATCATTGCATTTCACGAGGTCGAAAAAGGGGAGACACTTTTTAGTATTACTAACAAATATTACGGTAACGCAAATGAACTCATTTCACTAGCAAAATATAATGGGATTTTCGACCCATCAACGGATGTCAAAGTAGGAATGAAACTGAACATCCCACATCCTTCTATACTAAAAAATTATAGAGAAGACGGTTATACCATTAAAGTAAGTAAAACGATGAATACATTAACCGTCTATCGGAATTCAGAGGTCTTTAAGACCTTTTCGGTCGCCACAGGAAAAGACGCATCATTGACACCTGAAGGCGTTTACCAAATTGTCAGTCAACGTACCCCCACTGAGAACCTTGCGATTCCTATTTCAGTGGGGGCTTGAGTTTGCTACTCAGGTCTCCTCGTTAAGACGATTTGACGCTCTGAATAGCGAGTGTCATTAAGCACTCCCCGAACACTGTTTTTGGTTGGTATTGGCGATGAACTATCGTTTTCCCACTTGCACCACCCTTCCGAAAAAGAGCAGTTCTTCCTTACGGAAGAAACCACCACTCAGATTACTCTGGCGTGTGCTACAAGCCCCGACAAGTCGAGTACACATGGATGTGGTTGACGCACCCACTAAACTATGCGCTAAGCAACAGTTTTACGTTTTTGTACTTCCAATTTGATTGGAGTTTTGACTTTAAGATTTTCATCCAATTCTACGACTTCTGATTTACGCAAAATATTCAATGCCCCGTTGATGTCAGCATGGATACATGGTCCAGTTTTACTTTGATACTGACCACGATGTATACGTTTACCACTAAATGAGTAGTTCGTCTTATCGTCCTTCGACCAAACAGGGGTAGTGTCTCTATCTAAGAAACTAGCTTTTGATGTATAGCTTTCTTCTTGTTTTTTGAAACGAATGCCTTCTTTCAGGCATTTGTTTTCGATTGCAGAAATCAGTTTATGAAATGGAATTTGAACAAATTGTTGTTTGTTCTTTTTGCCCATATCGGACTCTTGTTTCCAACCAACGTTATAACCAACAACAATGGTGTCGATGTTTAGTTGTTTGACTTTTTTAAACAATAAGCCTACGGCTTGTGAGATATAACCATTGATTTGACTACTTCTTTTGTTCCAAAGTGTTGCCATACGGTTGGTTACAACACGTTTTGAAATTCCGTTTTCGATATTTTTTTCTTGCAGCTCACTTATCGTTTTATTGAAATATTGGTTGATAGACTTTATCTTTTTCCCATCCATCAAGAACGTATCGCCATGATTTGTTGCACAACTCATCAAGTAGTCTACACCTAAATCGCAACTCAAAGCATTCATCGTTATCGTTGGTTGTTTCTTCATTTGAGCGACTTGCATTTCATATGTGTAATGCACCTCAAAGAACCGACCTTTTTGCTTTGGCACTATTTCAATGTATGAGATTTTCTTGTTTAACAAATTTTTAGGCATACGAATTTTAATCGAACCCAAACGTTTTCTAAATTCAACGTTCATCGGAATTGACCAGTACCCGTCTTTATCTACTTTTGGAACTTGGTAGATTTCGATAATGCGTTTCTCAGTAGTGGAAGAATACTTCGGAAATTGTGGACGACCCGTGAAATTCTCAGGGTTTTTCTTCCACTTTTTCAGCGCCTCAAAAAAGCTCTTCGCCTCTGAAAATAGAGTTCTGCGAATAGCTTGAACGGAGTTCGATTGAACACCCCAATAGTTAACATCTGCCTTCATTGCAGCGTCTACTTCTTTAGTGGTCGCCATCTTATTGTAAATTAAGTAATTTTGTTTCAACGTGTACAATCCCACATTACGTAACGCCTTCGAACTGTGAGACATGCGTTGAAGCAGACGAAATTCTTTAGCCGTAAGGCTACCACGTCCATATTCTGTTTCTGAGTGAAACGTTGAATATTTTCAGTTTTCTTTTGTTTACGCAATACTTTAATGGGTTTCTTTTTAGCCACTTGTGTTCACCACCTTTCTCAGCGAGTCAATAGATTAATCTAATATTGATTATATCATTAAATAAAAAAATAAACGAACATTAGTTCCCTTAAAAACCAGAAAAATTATATAAAAACAATCAATGAAATTGAACCTAACGGTTGACGGCAATTCATCTCCACCTGATTTGTTGGGGTAACGACCTTAACCAAATCAGGTGGAGTCTTCTTGCCTAAAAGGATAAAGTAGAAAAGCCATGGTACAATCCAAAAAATATCCCTGGGGCCGACCCCAATGTCATCAAGACAAGTTTCCAATTAGTTCCCAATTAGTAACTCTCATGAACCACACAGTATTAAAATGAAAAATTCCAAACTATGATACTGAAAACAACTAAAAAAAGACAATAGGATGCCCGGGAGATGTTTTACATTTTTTTACATCACCCTAAGGCATCCTCTTTTACTTCGTTAAATGCTATAATGCAGACTTCTGAACTAGCCCGTTTCTATTAGCTCGCAACCCCTTAGTACGTTTGAAACTTCTACCTGGTCTTATGGGAGTACGATTCCTTTTGATTTCGTCAAGCATTTGCTTATATAGCTTTTTACGTCGTCTTGGACTTTCCTCTAATATAATACGGACTAGATTAGCTTTCAGCTTACCGGTCAAAACGTTGGCGTTAGCTGTGTATTCATATTTTAGATCCTTTCCTTCTTGCTCTTTGGCAATCATTTCGTCAGCCTCTTGTTTAACTAGCGAGGCCATGTTTGCTAGAAACATGGTCGCATAAAAATCTTGTTCAACTGAAAGAGGAGTATCACCTGTAAACTTTTCAAGTTGAAGTTTATTTTTTAATTCATCATATTTTGTTTCAATTCTCCACCGCTTAAAATAGAGTGTTTTAAAATCCTGTATCCCAAATGTTTCATCTTCTATATTTGTGATGAGCAACTCATCTTCACCCGATGGCAGTGTAAACCGTATAGCCCTTAAGCGCATCACGCTCCCTTTTCTTTTAAGCTCAATTATTTGGTCAGGCACCGAAGATTTAATACTAGATTTATAATAATTGACAGGTGTTCTAATCATAAATTTTACATTTAATTCTATTAGATAAGCGAAAAAATCTAATGATGGATATCCTCGATCAAAAAGAAAAAGGTCGTTATTGTTCAAGTGATCTTTAAAGCTGTTCATCAGTTTGATAGCGACAGACCGTGCTCCATCTGTACATTTTGTAATCAAAGCCTTTACAATTAGATTATTTTCGGTATCATAGATACAGGATGCCATTGCGCGAGCCAGTTCTAAAGAACTGCCTTTCGAAACGCCAAAGGCATCCCTTAATCTTATGGAATTATTTATTTCCAAGATGGATGCATCGATAGCGAAAATACGAAACCCCATAAATTTTTTATAAGGATTTTCCTTGTAGTACCAATCCACAATGGTATCAAATAATTTTATAAATGCTGCCGGTTTAATCTTCTTTCTAGCCTCAGAAAACGCCTGTTTACTAATACTTTCCGTCCTATTTCCAAGAAGCTTAAAATAGTCATCCAGCTCAATCTGAAAGCTTTTTTTCACGAAATTGAGCATAAAAAGAATAGTGCTAAGAAAATTTAATTTGTGTCTCCCTTCACGAGTAAAATAGGTTGGTTTGGAACGTGATTCACACTTAAAAACATAGTCATGTAGGACGTTCTGGGTTACCTCTACAGCTTCTAAAAACAGGCTTTTTGCCACAAAAAATCACCACTTCATCGTTGATATACCAAAAAATGGTATTCAGGTCGATTATTGTGGTGATTTTGAAAAGTCAAGTGGTTTTTCGTGCTGTTAATAATATTTTTATGACAATCTTATCCATTTACATATTTTGTAATCTTAAGTTGATGACATTGGGGCCGACCCTAGTAATCCACTTGGCAGTCATTGGCTTGGACTCAATGTTCCAGGAACTAATAACTATATCTATGGGATACACGGCACAAATGACCCTTCTTCGATTGGAAAGCATGTCAGTCTCGGATGTATTCGAATGCAAAATGCAGACGTTCTTTGGATGTATAATAATATCCCCCTACAAACAACGGTTTATATTTTCAGTGAGTAATATCTTTATAAACAAAGCTTAGGCAATGCCCATGCTTTGTTTTTTTATTATATTAATGGAAATTTTCATGGAAGGTCACTACTCCCCCTTTTAGCGCACACAGACAATTCTATTTGAAATTCATATAGTATTACATGGGATTTTTCACCAACATTTGAAAGGATGTTCTCTATAATAAAAAAGTATCAAAAAGCAGCGAACATACGAAGCGCCAACCCAATTTCCTCATCTTAATGGTCGACCAAGAACGCTTCCCGTCAGTCTATGAAACCAAAGAATTAACAGAGTGGCGAAAAGAACATTTAGTAACACAAGAGTTATTACGTGAGAATGGTTTAGAGTTTTTAAATCATTATGCAGGGAGTACAGCATGTTCCCCTAAACTACATTACATTATGCAAGGATACAAAACCCTGAGATCGCCGCTGCACTAGAATCTCATCCAATTAATGAAGCAACAATTCCAAAACGGTCGAAACTCAAATTAGAAAATAATTTTCGTAAAAAACCAATGACTTCCTTACGACGAAAATATACGATGACGTCACAGGCTGCCCCCCTGGTTGGGAAGTTAGCGAACCAAATTGAGGAGTTTATAAGAACGGCAATTGGCATGAAAAAATACAGTAAAGGAACAATTAAAGAATTCCGATTTAGTCTAACTCGATTCTCCGTAGGTTGTCCTAACTGCCTTGAAAATGGCATAGAAACTTTACGTGGTCAAGACATTATTCGCTGGTTGAGCTCTCGTAGACAAGCTGGGATTTCTCAATGTACCATAGATAAAAACTTGTCTCACCTTCGGTCTTTTATTTCCTACGCCATGGAACGGGGCTGGCGGTCAGACAATCCAATGGAGGCACTAAAAATGGTACCTAAACAACCAAAAGAACAAGCTTACCTAACTGAAGATGAAATGATGAGATTACTATCTGCACCAGACCGATCTGAGCTAGAAGGATTTACTGATTATATGGCGCTTCTTGTTCTATATTCTACTGGTCTTCGTGTGGGAGAACTAAGTAATTTGAACATCGAAGACGTAGACATAAAAGAGGGCTGGGTCCATATTCGTGAAGGCAAAGGCCGTGACAGACAAATCGCCATTCCAAAAGCTGCTTTAAATGATTTCAAGCAATATCTTGGGTTGTACCGGAAGGAGAAATCTGGTCCATTCTTACTTAATTTAAAGGGAACTCGTATAAAGCCTTGGACCGTTACTAGACGTATTTGCCATTATGCAGAAGTCGCCAATATTCAAAAACCTGTAAGCCCACATACCATTCGTCATACCTTCACCGCCCACCTTATTAAACGTGGAGGCCGGATTGAAGTCATCGCAAAAGCTTTAGGGCATAAGACATTAGCTGAAACGAGTGCCTATGCTCATGCAGATTTTGAAGATCTCAGAAAAGCAGTCAGTTTATTACGTAAAAATATACCACCTTTGTCAGGAGAGAAAAAAGATGATGAATGAATCTACGATTCAAGAGTTTCTAGAATATGCACAAATGGTTCGAGGATGTCGTCCCAAAACCGCTGAAGCTTACGCCATTGATCTAAAAGTAATGAATACTTTCTGCACTATTTACTATCCACACGTGGATAATCCCTCTAAAGCTAAATTGGTTGTGGATTATATTCGTTATCTTCGCGTTGAGCGAAAAAATGCCTCAGCTGCGGTTGGTCGAAAGTTGGCAACTCTTTCAGCTTATATTGACTTTCTCATCCTGATGGAACTACTAGATTCAAAACAAGATCAACGTGAAAAATGGCCGAAACTACTAGATACACCAGAGCGTCTTCCAGTCGTACTTGAAAATAAAGAAATGCAGGATATTCTTTCTCAACCAGATACCACAACAATTCTTGGCCGTCGCGACCGAGCAATTCTTACATTAATTTATTCTGCCGGTTTACGCGTGAGTGAAATTTGTTCTTTGAAAGTGATAGACGTCAATTTCACTGAAAAACAAATCCTTATTTCTGGTAAAGGGGGACGTCAACGTTATGTGCCACTGGATTCCATCGTAGAAGAGGCTCTTGATGAGTACTTAGGATCTAGAACTAGCGAGATTCCTGAACTCTTTGTAAGCAAAAAAGGTGGTCCCCTCACTCCTCGTGCGATCCAATACATGGTTAAAAAATATGCAGAAGGAGCTAATATTGATAAGAATGTGACTCCACATAAATTGCGGCACACTTGTGCTACGCACCTTCTTCAAGATGGGGCTCATTTGGTGTCCATTCAAAAATTACTTGGACATAAAAGTTTATCTACAACTCAAATCTATTTACATATCACAATTACTGATTTAAAAGAACTTTCAAAGCAACACCCTATGAGAAAAATGCGCACCATTATGGGGCTAAAGGGAGACCCCATCAGTTCTTTTCAGACACCTTACGGTATTCGAACAGGTACTTAACAAAATAAATAGTAATCATGCGATAGAGTTAGCATTTAACAGTATTTTAGTAGTTTTTTCACCTTAAAGGTTGTATTTGGCCCTAAATTAATGTCGCTAAATCTCTCTAGGTCGATATCTACTATCCATCGATAACCTTCTTTAATATACTTCCTAGCTTGACGAACGGCATCATGACCTCTCTTGTTGGGACGGAAACCGTAACTCTGTTGAGAGAACGTTGGGTCATAAATTCTATTCAATGTTTGTGCAATAGCTTGTTGTAAGAAACGGTCTATCACTGTCGGAATTCCTAACTTCCTTACCCCACCGTTTGGTTTCGGGATTTCGACTCGACGGACAGGTTGTGGTTGATAGGTACCTTCTTCGAGTTGCACTCGTAAGGATGACCAGTGTTTCATGAAATGAGGTCGTAGGTTTTGTACGTTCATTCCATCTACACCGTGACTTCCTTTATTACGCTCCACTCTCTCGAGTGCGCTTAATAAGTTTTGATGTGATAGTACTCGTTCTAACATTGATATCAGTCTCCTACGTGAATTAGTCTATCTTCTTGTGTGGTGTTAACTTTCAGCCCTTCTAATGTCCCCCGTGAAATTCATCACTTCCTCCATTAGGAAGGTTCTATGTTTCTGCTTCATTAAGTTACACGTACGCCAAGCGCTAATTCTTCTTAAATGATTCAGCCCTTCCCTTAATTTCTAGAAAATTAAGGTACTATGGCTTCTGCTGACTTCTGACTGTTCAGCTATTTATCACTAAATAGGTTACCAAGTGTGCTTGGCGTATCAGTCAGACCTCCCCAGGAAGAATGCAATCTTTCCCTCCACCTATCTGCTTCATTTACTCTGTATCACCTTTGACAGAAAGGACTTTGTTTTGTTTTGCAAACTCATCCAATGATACCTAGCCTGATATGAAGTTCGTGTCCCTCAGACCGGAGGTTTGCCGCTCGCTTCCTTCAGATTCCACGTCACCATGGACACCCTTGCGTTAAGCTAACTGCTACTTCTGCCTTCACAGCTCGGGACTTTCACCCTAGAGATTGCACCCATGCTGGGCGCACAAAAAGAACTGCTCAAGTTAATTTAACTCGAACAGTTCTTTCTCATCCTTTTTATTTTACTTCTAAGATTTCAACTTTCATTTCTCCAGCTGGTGTGTTAACGGTTACTTTCTCACCAACTGATTTTCCAAGTAAGCTTTGTGCCATTGGAGAGTCGTTAGAGATCTTACCTTCAAAAGGATCCGACTCAGCACTACCAACAATAGTATATTCTTCTTCGTCTCCATCAGGAAGTTCTACAAAGCGAACTGTTTTTCCTAAAGAAACGACAGAACTGTTTGTATCATCATCTTTAATAATAACGGCATTGCGAATCATTTTTTCTAATTGAGAAATTCGACCTTCTACAAATGCTTGCTCTTCTTTTGCTGAATCGTACTCAGAGTTCTCAGAAAGATCACCGAAGCTGCGTGCCACTTTTATACGTTCAACCACTTCTTTACGCTTCTCTGTTTTTAGAAACTCAATTTCCTCTTCTAACTTTTGCTTCCCTTCAAGGGTCATATAATGTTTTTTCTCTTCAGCCATGACGTTCACTCCTCTTTCCTACAAAAAAAGTATATTACTTTATGAAATACATTTTCAAAATCAGGCTATGTAAAAGAAAAGCAAGGCAATGATTACCTCGCTTTTCTTTATCCCATTAGTACTTCAAAGCCTCATTAAAGATACTCTTATAGTATAAACAAAAACAACGTATCCTGCTATGCTGTTATGATAACTTTTTACATTTTTTCTTAGATTTACTTTTGCTCAGTGAAATAGGATTGAGCTTCAATGATAGAACGGATTTTTGTTACCATTAAATCAATAGCGACTCGATTTTGTCCACCTTCTGGAATAATAATGTCTGCATAACGTTTTGTTGGTTCAATAAACTGTAAATGCATCGGTCTCACAACGGTCGTATATTGTTCAATAACCGAATTTAAAGTTCTACCTCGATCTTGAATGTCTCGCGATAACCTTCGTAAAATACGAATATCTGCATCTGTATCCACAAACACTTTAATGTCCATAAGGTCACGAAGACGTTTGTCTTCTAGTATTAATATTCCTTCTAATATGATTACATCTTTGGAACTTCAATCGATTGTCCTTCTTGAAGCTTTTGGAGCTGTTTTATGAGTAAATCATTATCAAATGCTAATGGATGATCATAATTCGTACATAGCCTTTCTTCCATGGATAAGTGACTTTGATCTTTATAATATGCATCTTGTTCAATTAATACTATTGATTTTTCATTAAATTGGTGAAAAATTTCCTTTGCAACGGTTGTTTTTCCAGATCCTGTTCCGCCTGCAACACCAATTATTATCGGCTTTTGTTTCATTATTTAACCTCTTTACGCATCATATTCCAAGGATAGACAGGTTGTTTCGTTTTTATCTTTACAATTTGTAGCGGGTGACGGGCTGCATCTAATTCATTTCCGTCTTCATCCCAAATTGTATCGACAGTTTGAACAAAGTTTTCAATTTCTGGACCAAAGAACTCGATTTCATCACCTGGTTTAAAGTGATTTCTTTGTTGTAACGTTACAATACCCGTCTTATCATCATAGTCTAATACAAGACCTGCAAAATCATACGTCGTGCGTTTCGGATGAATACCATACATTTGTTCTTTAAAAGTTGGCGTTTCTTCAAAAAACTGTGGGGCAAAGTCACGGTTTGCACATTTCTCTAGTTCCTCTAACCACTCTTGTTTAATTACGAAGTTGTCTGGGTCTTCACAATATGCATCAATCACTTTACGATAAACGGACGTCACTGTCGCTACATAATGAATTGATTTCATTCGCCCTTCAACTTTAAGACTATCGATACCTGCTTCTATTAATTGTGGAATCGATTGTAGTAAATTTAAATCTTTTGGACTCATTGTATATTGAGTGTCATTTTCCGCAAATAGCGGAATTTCTTTCACAAGCCCTTTTCCTTCTTCTTGTTGTTCGAATAAATCATAATCCCAACGACAGGATTGACAGCAACCGCCACGGTTGGAATCTCGCGCTGTCATATGGTTACTTAATACACAGCGGCCAGAATAGGCAATACACATTGCACCGTGGATAAATGTTTCAATTTCAATATCAACGTGTTTTTTCATTTCCAACATTTCTTCAAGACCTACTTCTCTAGCGAGTACGACACGTTCTAAGCCTTGTTCTTTCCAAAACTTTACTGCTAACCAGTTGCTTAAAGATTGTTGAGTGGATAAATGAACTTCAACATTTGGTGCGACACGACGACACGTTTCAATAATCAACGGGTCCGCTACGATAATCCCTGCTACTCCAACTTCTTGTAATCCTTCTAAATATTCTTCTAATCCATCCATATTTTCATTATGGGCAAAAATATTAGTCGTTACATAGACTTTGGCTCCATAACGCTTCGCAAATTCTACCCCTTCGCGCATTTCTTCTTTTGAAAAGTTATCGGCATTCGAGCGTAATCCGAACTCTTGTCCACCAATGAATACCGCATCTGCTCCGTATCGAACGGCAATTTTTAATTTTTCTAAGTTTCCTGCTGGGGCAAGTAGCTCAGGCTTTTTCGTGATAACTCTTTTTCCAGTTTCATTAATTTCTGAAATAGCTTGCATTTTGTTTCCCTCCTTAATACACTGTTTCTTTAAAGAAGAAGCCTGTGTCAATATCACGGTTTTTGGGTTGAATTTCGCGAATTTTCTCTACAAATTCTTCCTTTTTCTCGGCATATGCATCTTCATCTGTTAAATATAAGTGAATTGCTTCATGATAAAGTTGAGTCACTTTTTCCATATATTCCGTACTTTTTAAAATCCCATCAATTTTAAACGAGTCGACTTCAGCATCGATCATTTCTTCTAATTCATCAATAATACAAATATCTTTCGGACTCATAATATGGGTACCATTTTGATCTTCGTATATCGGATATTTCGCATTTCTTTCTTTATCAAATAAAAACATTTGACGTTCTTTATCTGTTTTTTCTATCGAAAGATTTTTCCCTTGATATTCAAAATAGTTTCCAACTAATGAACGCTTCGATTGGAACATATTCGTCATTCCATGCACTTGTACTTCAATCTCAACTTCCGCATTTTCCTTAGTTTCAACGATTGCATCCATATTAATTTCACGGGCAAGTACGGCTCGTTTCGCCCCTTGTCTTCCCCAATAATTAGCTGTGTACCAGTTCGTTGCAATCGTTTCAGGATTCCAGTGAAGCTTCATGTTTGGCGCGACATCACGGGCTATCATTAATAATGCTGGGTCACCGAATACAATTGCATCTACATCTATCTCTTTAAGAAACTTCATATAATCGGAAACATCACCAAGATGCTCATTATGAAAAATCGCATTCATCGCTACATATACTTTGACTCCCTGCGCTTTCGTAATTTCATTGACCTTCTTTATATCTTCTCTATTAAATTCCCCTGCTAAACGTAATCCAAAGCGTTGTTCACCAATTAATACCGCATCTGCACCAGCTTTTATTAATCGCTCAACAGCTTCAACATTATTTGGGGTTACTAAAATTTCTGGTTTTTTCCCCATGTCTTACACCTACTTTACTTTTTTATAGATAGGGCAATGCCATCTCCTATAGGCAAAATGGTCGTTGTAAATTGCTCATTTTTCATCAACCATTCATTATATCGACGGAGTTTTCTAGCCATGCCTGCATGATTTTTATTTTCGATACTTTCTTCAGCCACCAAGCCACGAAAAAGTATATTATCAGATATGATGAGCCCTCCTGAACGAACAAACGGCTCATAGATATGAAAAAAATTTTCATATTGCCCTTTAGCAGCATCAATAAATAATACATCAAATGGGGCATAAAATTCAAGTTGTTCGCCTACTTGTAAAGCATCTCCAAAAATGACATCTATTCGATTACCTAAATTCGCTCGTTCAATATAATGTAACGCTTGACTATACCGATGTTCATCTCGTTCAATTGTGACTACTTTTACATTTTCTAAAGCTTGTGCCATTCGAATAGCAGAGTAGCCGATCGCTGTTCCAATTTCAAGAATGGAATGAGGTTGGTTCATTCTTAGAAGTTGTAACATGGCTTCAATACCAACTAACTCCATAATCGGTACTTGCTGATCTCTAGCTAGTTGCTCCATTTCTGTGAGCAGATCATTTCGGTTAGGAATCAGCGATTCAATATACGTATTTATTTTATGATCATTAGGAAGCATTACTTTTCCTCCTTAGTGTGCCTCACTCTATAACGCTTTATTTTACCATAATCAACAGTTAATCGTGAAATATACTTATTCCACAAAAAATTAAAACAATCCTATATATAGAAGGAAAAACACTAGCATCATATAATGATCCTAGTGTTTCCTATAGAAATTCGTTTCGCTCTTATTATTCATCTTCTCCGCTTTCTTCCGATTGTGCAGCTTCAGCCCATTCATGTCTATACTGTTGGTGAATACGGTTATGTTCCTCATACGTTTTGGAATACAAAACGTCTCCACCGTATCTCGCATAAAAGTATAAATAATCAATTTCTTCTGGTTCAAATGCAGCCTTTATCGAAGCTTCTCCAGGGTTAGCCACTGGTCCAATTGGAATTCCTGCATACATATACGTATTGTACGGTGAGTCTACTCTTGTCTGTGCGATAGAGGTCATATATAGATGTTCACCGATCGCATAAGCAACCGTAGGATCAACTTGCAACCTCATATTACGGTCTAGTCGATTGTACAATACGCCAGATATCTTATAACGGTCTTCTTCTTTTTGTGCTTCTCGTTCAATAATTGAAGCTAATGTTAGAGTTTCATGGATCGAATACGGGTGATCTGGATAATACCCCATATACGTTGTAACGACTTTATCTGTCCGTTCAATCATCGATTCAATAATTACTTCAATAGAAACATCTTCTTCAAGGAAATCATATCGTGCTGGGAATAAATACCCTTCCAACGGGTGACGAATACCCTCTGTTAATATATCCTCCGTTAACACATCATAATTTTCAATTAACTTATTTAGGTATTCTTCATCACTTAACGTCTCGATAATTGTTTCTTCCTCGTGGTCTGTATTTTGGGCAATAATCCGTGCTACATTTACTAACCACAATCCCTCAGGCACTGTAAAAACAAGATCTGCATCTTGCATCATTCGCCCTTCTTTTAATTCATCAATAATTTCATCTAATGTCATTGCTTTGGATAGCTCGTAGTTCCCAGCTTGAAAGCCAGTTTCATTTTTGTATCTTACATAATAACGAAAGAATAAGCCATTTTTAATGACCCCTTCATCTTCTAAAATTCTTCCGATTTGCGTACTTGATGAACCAATTGGAATTTCGACAGCTACCATTTCTATACTTTCATCATCCATAGGCCCTAGAGCTGATTTAATATATATATAACCAAATGCTAATGCTGATATAAAAATAAAAAATATAATTGCGACACTTATAAGTACAATTTTTCGGACAATTTTTGCCCTCCGGACTTTCTCAGCATACTTCTCTAGTTGGTTATCTTTTGAATCACTCACAGTTCATCCTCCTTTCACCTTCACCATTATACTACAAAACAATGCATAATTCGTGAAAAATAGACAGATTTTATTCCGAAAGGCGAAAGGCGTCTGCCTGACTCCGAAAAGCCAATGTTCTGTCTAATGCAAAGTCCGCTTTTTGACTTTTGTCCTGAAAGGTTATATAGCCGCAATTAACTAAGTTATGTGCAATTCAAAATGTCCAAACTTTCACATATTAACAATATATTACCTAGCTATACAACCATATGCTTTTAACTCCATAAAAAAACAGGGCCACTTTCGCCCTGTTTCAATTTGCTTATTCCTCGTCGTCTTGTTCTTCAACGAATGTATTGAGCATTTCCTCAACCATTGCCCATTCTTCGTCAGTTTCGATAGGCATTAACGCAAGATCACTTCCGTCGTCGCCTTCTTTGTCCTCATATTGAAATGCAATGACTTCTTGCATATCATCATCTTCGTCATCCTCTTCACTGTCTCCAACGGGAACGAGAAGAATATAAGACTTCCCAGTTTCATCTACTGTAAACTTAAATAGTTCTTCAAATAGATGCTCATCTCCATTTTCATCTGGGATAATAATTCGTTCTCTTTCTTCTTGTGTCATGGTACACCTCTTCAATTAATTTGATTTACTGTCTAAGTAACCTTGTAAGATCATGACAGCAGCCATCTTATCAATGACTTTTTTTCGCTTTTTTCGGCTAACATCCGCTGAAATTAACATTCTTTCAGCTGCAACCGTCGTAAGACGCTCGTCCCATAAGATAACAGGGCAGTCAACATTCTCTTTTATTACTTCTGCGAATTGTTGACATGCCTCTCCACTTGGTCCGATGGTTCCGTTCATATTTTTAGGCAATCCAACAACGATAGCTCCAACATTGTACTCTTTAGCAAGATTTACAATATAGTTTGTATCCGCTGTCTGGTCATCCTCTTTTCGTCTGTACGTTTCAATGCCCTGAGCTGTCCACCCTAATTCATCACTAATAGCAATTCCAATCGTTTTAGTGCCTACATCTAAGCCTAAAATTCTCATTACTTCTCCTCTTGGTGCTGTGACAAATAAGACTTTACTAGCTCCTCAATCAATTCATCGCGCTCTAACTTACGAATAATCGACCTGGCATCCTTGTGTCTTGGAATGTATGCAGGGTCACCAGATAATAGATATCCAACAATTTGATTGATTGGGTGATAACCTTTCTCCTCAAGGGCTTCATAAACCGTTAGCAGCACTTCGCGGACATCGACATCAACCGTATCATCTTGAATATTAAACTTCATCGTATTGTCCATTGAGCCCATCACAAACACCTCTTTCTATACTGCCTATTTCCATGAGTAATCATACCCATAGCATGTTTGATTTCATTGTACACTATATTTTCCTTTTTAGGAAATTGATTTTAAATATTCTTCCACATAATTTAATGCACTTTCAAGCTTTTCTGGATCTTTACCACCTGCTTGTGCCATATCAGGACGGCCACCACCGCCACCGCCACAACGAGTAGCAACCTCTTTCACGAGTTTTCCAGCATGGAACCCTTTTTCCACAAGGTCTTTTGAAACTCCAGCCACGATGTTAACTTTACCATTACTCGCAGCTCCGAGTACGATTACTCCTGATGTGATTTTATCCTTCAGTGTATCCATAATTCCACGTAAATTATCCATATCAGTTGCTTGAACTTGCTTAATTAGTGCTTTAGTTCCAGCAATTTCTGTAACCTCATTTACAAGACTACCTGCTTCCATATTTCCTAGCTTCGCATTTAATGATTCATTTTCACGCTGAAGATCACGAATTTGTTGTTGCATCGTTTGGAAACGTTGTGGAACATCTTTTATATTTTTTGCCTTTACCAACTCAGCCGCATTGCGCAATAAATCGAGCTGACCATTCATAAATTCATACGCACCTTGACCTGTTACAGCTTCTATTCTTCTAACTCCAGCTCCAATTCCAGACTCAGAGATAATTTTAAATAAGCCAATTTCAGCCGTGTTCTTCACATGACATCCACCACAAAGCTCGATGCTGTATTCGCCCACTTGGACTACACGAACGACGTTACCATACTTTTCACCGAAAAGTGCCATCGCTCCCATTGCTTTAGCTTCTTCAATATTTTTGCTCATAATATTGACTGAAATCGCATTCCAAATCTTTTCGTTTACAATCTCTTCAATTCGCGTTAACTCTTCGCCTGTTACTTGTCCAAAGTGAGAAAAGTCAAAACGCAATCTTTCTTCAGAAACTAAAGATCCTGCCTGATTCACATGTTCTCCAAGTACATCTTTTAAAGCACGATGCAAAAGATGTGTTGCAGTATGGTTTTTGACAATTCCATTTCGACTTGTCTCTAAAACAACCGCTTCTACTTTAGCACCTTTTTTCAGTGTACCTTCTACCACTTTTACGAAGTGTAAATGCTGCCCATTTGGCGCTTTTTGTACATCTTCAACATGAACGACAACACCATCAGCTGTTAGAACACCTGTATCAGCTACTTGTCCACCACTTTCAGCATAAAATGGTGTAACATCTAAGATTACTTGAATTGTTTCATTAGAAGTTCCCGCAAAATCAGTTAATGCTTTATCTTTTATAATGACTTCAACTGTTGCATTTGTAGATAATTGTTCATAACCGATAAATTTGCTTTCTGCTTTTAACTCTCCTAATACTTGGTCTTGAACTTGCATCGAGGCCCCTTCTTGGCGAGCTGCACGAGCACGTTCTCTTTGACCCTCCATTGCTAATTCAAAACCTTCACGATCAATTACGAGTCCTTTTTCTTCAACGTATTCTTCGGTAAGGTCAACTGGAAATCCGTAAGTATCATATAAACGGAACACGTCTTTACCAGAAATCGTCGTTTCGCCTTTACTCTCAGCTTCTGCGAGAATTTTGGAGAGAATCGTAAGTCCTTCATGAAGGGTTTCATGAAAACGTTCTTCTTCATTCTTTATCACTTTCTGAATAAAGTCTGTTTTTTCTTTTACCTCTGGGTAGAAGTCAACCATGATTTCTCCAACGATCGGGACAAGTTCATACATAAATGGCTTTTCGATTTGAATAAGCTTTGCATAGCGTACGGCACGACGAAGAAGACGACGTAATACATATCCTCGGCCTTCATTCGAAGGAAGTGCACCATCTCCAACCGCAAATGTTACTGTTCGTATGTGGTCGGCAATCACTTTAAAAGAAACATCTGTTTCTGTATTCTGGCCATACTTCACACCCGAAATTTCTTCAGTTGCACGTATAATCGGCATAAAAAGGTCCGTATCAAAGTTCGTTTCTACATCTTGAATAACTGAAACTAATCTTTCTAATCCTGCTCCAGTATCAATATTCTTTTTAGGAAGTGGTGTATAGGTACCATCAGGATTATGATTAAATTGTGAAAACACTAAGTTCCAGACTTCAAGATAACGATCATTTTCTCCACCTGGATATAGCTCTGGGTCGTTTTCATCATTACCATACTTTGGCCCTCGATCATAGAAAATTTCTGTATTTGGACCACTTGGACCTTCACCAATATCCCAGAAGTTCCCTTCAAGACGAATAATTCGTTCTTCTGGAATACCGATTTTCTGCTTCCAAAAGTTATATGCCTCCTGATCTTCTGGATGAACAGTAACCGATAAGCGCTCTGGATCAAACCCAATCCATTTTTCGCTCGTTAAAAATTCCCATGCAAAATCAATCGCTTCTTCCTTAAAGTAGTCCCCGATAGAAAAATTCCCTAACATTTCAAAGAATGTATGATGTCGTGCTGTTTTCCCGACGTTCTCGATATCATTTGTACGAATTGACTTTTGTGCATTTGTTATTCTTGGATTCTCAGGAATAACACGACCATCAAAGTATTTTTTCAATGTTGCTACCCCACTGTTAATCCATAATAGGGACGGGTCATCGATAGGGACTAACGATGCACTTGGTTCAACATCATGACCTTTCTCCTTGAAAAAATCTAAATACATTTGACGAACTTGAGCAGAAGTTAACTTCTTCACTATGTATTCCTCCTTAATTCTCGTTAATCATCGTAACCAAAAAAAGTAAAAAATAACCATAAAAAGCATAATCGCACGTGGTCGTATATCTACCGAATTGGACGACGATTCGTTATTTGGGGTTTTACAGCCTAAATTAGTTTAGAAATGTTACAGTAAGGGATCTGGTGTCCGTTTTTAAATGAATACTAACTGTCTTTATGTAAATCACGGAAAGTATGTCTGCAAGCCAACCACCAACCCACTGACTCAGTGGATGGGCATAATAAAAAAACTCTCATCCCTAAAAAAAGGGACGAGAGTTATATTCACGCGGTACCACCCTAGTTATGGACAGTAATCTGGCCATCACCTCAAATGCTTTAACGCAGCAAACGGTAGGTTTTTCTACACTCAGGATTAGCTTTCTGTTACTCTTCGTTTAGCATTTCTTTCAGCCTAGGAAATACCTCTCTTTAAAACGGGCTTTAACATACTTGTTCCTTCAACGCATTCATTATATTTTGATTTCAATATTTATTATAAAAATGGATGCAACACTTGTCAATGATTGAGTAGATTTGTTCGTAAATGAAGTAATACAACTTTTACAACCGATAAAATCGGAACCGCTAATACAAGTCCTAGCACTCCAGCTGTTTCGACTCCAATTAAGAGAGCAATCATTATTAATATTGGATGTAAATGAACCGACTTCCCCACAATAACTGGAGATAAAATATTTCCCTCGATTTGCTGAAGAATGAAAATCAGTAGCACCGTAAAAATAAGCATTTGCCAAGAGTGAAGCGCAGCTACAATAACGGCTGGAAAAGCACCTAGGAATGCACCGAAATAAGGAATAATATCCGTCATGCCGATAAATAAGCCTAAGATAATTGGATAAGGTACACCGATTAGCCACAAACCAAGCATGGCGATAAGACCGACACACATCGAGACAAGAATTTGCCCACGAATATAGTTTCCTAATGATTGATCTACGTCACGAATAAATGCAACGCCTTCATTCCTCCATTTTTTTGGCGTAACATACCAAGCCACTTTTTCGATTAACTGATAATCTTTTAACAAGTAAAATACTAAAAATGGAATAACAATGAAATAAATAAATGAGCTCAAGATAGAACCGATAGTATCTAGGATTTGCTCTCCAATTGATTCAGCTCGTCCTTCTAAACTTGTGATCCAATCCGCTAATTGATTTTGCATCCCTTCTGGTAACGAGGAAATTTGCCTTTCAAATAAATTACTCCATTGTTGAATTTGTTGAATAATTTGAGGCAGATTATCAATAAATTCTCTAAGTTGTTGAATCACATATGGGAAAGCCGCTGTTATCAAAGACGCTAAGCCACCAAAAAATAATAAATAAATGATTAACACAGCCACTGGACGAGGTAGCCCATAAGCATGTGCATTTTCAATAACTGGATGTAATAAATAAGTAATGATTGCAGCTATAAGTAAAGGAATAGCCACTCGTGATAAAACTTGAAGAACTGGTAACCAAAGTGGAGATAATTGCAAAAAGATGTATAAACAAAGTAATACCAAAATTGTAATCGAAAGCTTAATAATCCATTGTACCCCTTTAGACTTTTCCATACATCTCCCTCCATAGTTATATACTGTACAACTTCACAAAAACTATGAAGAAAAGCGGAAGGCTCTTGGTCAGCCCCGACAAGTAAATGTTCTGACTGAACAAAAGTCCGCTTTTTGACTTTTTTCAGGTAGGTTATTTAACCTCGAGGGGCTAGAGCCTGCAGCTAGACAAAGAAAAGCGGAAGGCTCTTGGTCAGCCCCGACAAGTAAATGTTCTGACTGAAGAAAAGTTCGCTTTTCAACTTTTTTCAGGTAGGTTATTTAACCTCGAGGGGCTAGAGCCTGCAGCTAGACAAAGAAAAGCGGAAGGTGCCCGTTTAGCTCCGACAAGCAAATGTTCTGACTGAACAAAAGTCCGCTTTTTGACTTTTTTCAGGCAGGTTATTTGACCTCGAGGAGCTGGCACCTGTAGCTAGACAAAGAAAAGCGGAAGGCTCTTGGTCGGCCCCGACAAGTAAATGTTCTGTCAGATCAAAGTCCGTTTTTTGACTTTTATCTGGCAGGTTATTTAACCTCGAGGGGCTAGAGCCTGCAGCTAGACAAAGAAAAGCGGTGGGCTCTTGGTCGGCCCCGACAAGTAAATGTTCTGTCAGATCAAAGTCCGTTTTTTGACTTTTATCTGGCAGGTTATTTAACCTCGAGGGGCTAGAGCCTGCAGCTAGACAAAGAAAAGCGGTGGGCTCTTGTAATCGACAATCAAAAAAGACTGATACACGAAAGTATCAGCCTCCTAATTGTTTAAGCGATATTTTTTAACACTCTTTTTTTCATTTTTTGTAGACCATTTTTATCTGGGACGATGGTTTGAAAGTCAATGTTTGTTATCGGTTGTATCCATTTCATGAACCGTTTTCGATTGCGGCGATCTCTCATCGAGAAAGCTGCCGCACCCAAGCCAA